>WGAA01000212.1 GCA_015489285.1 Anaerolineae bacterium
GGTGGGAGTCGGGGTGGGTGTAGAACGATAGCGCTCGGGGCGGAGGAAAAGGTCACCGGGGAGGATGAACTGGCCCGAACCCACGACGAGGGGGTAGCGGCCGTCCCAGTTCTTCACCGCCTCCCAGGAGATGAGGGGCGTGGTCAGGCTCTCCGCGATGAGGCGGTTGGCTTCGGCCTGGGCTTTGGCCTTGATGCGGATGGCTTCGGCCTCGGCCTCCGCGCGGAGCTTGACGGCTTCCGCCTCCCCCCTGGCAATGCCGATGCGTTCCAGGCGCTGGCGTTCCGCTTCGGCCTCCGCCTGGGTGATGGCCCGTTGCTTCTCGTACTTCGCCTGTTCGGCCAGGTGCTGCTTCGTCTTCACATTCTCCGCCTCGATCTGCTTGCGTTCCACAGCCTGCTTGTACTCGTCGGTGAACTGGATGGAACGGAGTCCGAAAAAGGTCAACTGAAGCCCGGCCCTCTCGAAATCCTCGCGCAGGCGTTGTGCGATCTCGTTCTGGGCCTGTTCCACGTTCCCCGAGTACAACTCGTTGGCCTCGTAGCGCTTGAGGATATTGCGCACGTGCACACGACTGGACGCCTTGACGACCTTTTCTACCACCTCCGCCTCCGTCCCCAGGTTACGCAGGATATCCGGAGCCCGTTCGGGGAGGATGCGAAAACGCACGGTGTACCGAGCCGTAATCTGCTGCCCATCCGACGTGGCCGTATCCACTTCGTAGTCCCGGTAATCCGCGCGGGAGGACTCGGGGTTGGCCGACGTCTCGTAGACGATCTCCTGGGTGCGGTAGATGACCACTTCGTCGATGAAGGGGAGTTTGAAATTCAGGCCGGGGTTGAAAACGCCCACGATGTTACCGAACCGCTTGACTACCCCCACGGTCCCCGCTTCGATCTGGACGGCACTGTCGGCCAGGGCCGCAATGCCCACGATGGTGATAAAGAGGACCAGGAAGATAGTGACCGCAGGACGCCAGGCAGGCTTGCCTCTTTTGGCTTTGAAAGAACCCACGAGGAAAGCCACTCCGATGCCGATGATGAAGGCGAGGGTGAAGGTGGCGAAGAGTTTGGCCATAGATTTTGCTCCTAGGGTATGCGCAGGATTTGTCCGACGTAAATGGCATCGGGATCGGTGATCCCGTTGGCCTCCATAATCGCCTGCATGGATACGCCGAACCGTTCCGCGATTTGGGAGAGGGTATCCCCGGGTTTGACCTTGTAGAACTTCGCCGAAGAGGAGGGAGAAACGGGGATGATGAGTTTCTGCCCCACGTAAATGGTCCCGGGATCACGGATGTTGTTGATGCGGGCCAACTCGTGCATGTCCACACCGAACTTTTGGGCAATGGAGAAGAGTGTATCCCCCGGCTGAACGATGTACTCCGTTGTCCCCCCCTCTCCGGGCTGGGCCGCACCGGGGACTTTGAGTTTCTGCCCCACATAGATGGTGGAATCGGTCAAGTTGTTCAGCCGCTTGAGCTCCTCGACGGTCGTGTTGAACTTGGTGGCGATGGAGAACAGCGTGTCCCCCCGTCGAACCGTGTACCAGTGCCACACGGTGGCCGTGGTCGGCGTCGCGTGGGGAGTGGGAGTTGCGACCGGGGTCGGGGTAGGCAGGGGAAGGACGGGCGTCACGCCGGCCGCGCTGACCGGGGTTGGCGTGGCCTCGGGTGCGGCTTCAGGGGAAGCGGGGGTCGGCGTGGGCGTGGCAGAGCCCGTCTCCTCCGGGGTAAAGCGAACGCTGTCCACCTGTTCCTGGGGGCGGTCACGTGTACACGCGGCGAGCGCGAGTCCCAGGACCACCAGAGCGACGATGATGAGGATATACCAACCGCGCGTCCTTTTCATGACTATGCCTCCATGTCTGTCCTGGGTAGATGTTACCACAGGGGAGGAGATTGGGCAAGGTTATGCGAACCGCCGCAGAACGTCATGCGTCAGGCGTCATGCGTCAGGCGCCGGTGAGAACGTCGGCACTGCAGGTGCAGCCTGGCCGGATGAAGTGAACGTGATGCGTAATGCGTGATGCGTAAGTTGGGGGGCAGGTTGGCGCTGCTGAAACAACGCCGTCTCCACGCCATCCAATTACTCGTTACTCCGTTACTCGTTACCCGCGATCGGTAAAACTTCCTGTGCAAACTTCTTGTACTTCACCCCAACATGAGCTATTATAAGAGGAAAAGAACCCGTACCCCACACCCTCAAAAGGTGAACCGACGTCATCGGAAATGAACCGTACTCCGCCACTTTCGACATGTACGCCGATGGCTTATGTCAACGTTATGCGGCCGGAAGCGCCAAGGAGGTCACAACGGTGAACCTGAAAAGATCCCTGTGCGTCATTTGCAGTGCCCTGATCGGTGTCGCGCTTCTTGTGGCCGCGTGGTTCATCATCCTCACATCGGTCCCATCCCACGCGGACGCGTCGACCTTCATCGTATGGCACCCCATGAAGGGCCCCTACGGCGGAGAAATGTGGACCGTGGAATTCCACCCGCGCAGCGACCGTATCGTGTACGCGGGGGGACCCAGCGGCTTCTACCGCAGCGATGACGGGGGAAGCACCTGGAATGCCCTGCGGATCTCCGATCTGCCTGTAGCCCACGTCCGTTGCCTCTGCGTCAGCCCCTCCATGCCCTCCCTCGTCCTGGCCAGTACGGAGAACGAGGGCATCTTCCGCAGCTGGAACAAAGGGCTGACATGGGAGCCCATCGCCTACGTCCCCAAATCCACCATTGCCATCTCCCCCAACTACGGCGCGGACCGGACCGTCTTTGCCTGGTGGTACTACATAGACCCGCGGGATTACACCCTGCAGACGGGCATCAGCAAGATCGTGGACACGGAAGTGGTCACCACGGTCAACCTCCCGGCCGAGGCCCTGGCCGTCGCCCCCACATACGACGACATCGGCCCCGGGGTTGACGTCTTCGCGGCCACCCCCAACAGCTTCCACTACACCCGAGACGGGGGGACGACGTGGGAAACCCTGGCGACCATCTCCAAGACGTTAGGCCACGTGTACACCATTGCCCTTTCCCCCTCCTTTGCCGAGGACCGTACCCTCTACGTGGGCACGAGCAGCATCGGCCCACAACACATGGCCGGCCTCTTCAAGTCCACAAACGGCGGTTTCAACTGGCGCTTCATCGGTGGTAACCTGCCCGAGGGGCTGGCCGTGCGCAAGATCGTCCTGGCCCCCGATTACCTGGAAACGTCCAACCAGCGCACTCTGTACATCGTCGCGACGAGTGAGACGTCGTCGACCCCCTTGCGCATCTACCGCTCGGTAAACGGCGGGGAGACATGGATGCCCGTCGAACCGGAGTGGCCCGTCCCCGAAATAACGGAGGTGTGGGATATCAGCCTATCGCCCCACCACTCCTTCGACCACACCCTCCTCGTAGCCACCAGTCTGGGAATGTACCGTACTACGGACCGAGGGGCAACCTGGGAAGAGGTCAACGAGGGGATCAACGGCGCCTATGTCTCCGCGCTCGCGGCAAGTCAAAACCAGCTCTATGCTCGCGTCTGGGTGCCCCAGGAATTGAGCCGGGACCTGCCCGACACCATCTACCAACGCACCCCCGACGGCAGTGGGTGGGTTCCTATCGAGGGCCAAGGCCTCCCGCCCGCGGACATCCGGAGGACCCCACGGGCCATGTACCCCCCCGACCTGGCGGCCCTGCCCGACGATTCGGCCCTCTTCGCCTGGGGCTTCCGTAATCGCGGCGTGTACCGCAGTTGGGACCACGGGGAGACGTGGGAAGCGGCGAACAACGGCCTGACGGTCCCCGGCTTCGAGGATGAGCTACCGACGGTGCACACCCTGCACATCACCCCGCGTGCGCCATACACCATGTACGCGGTAACGGAGGAGGACGTCTTCTGGTCGACCGACGCGGGGGAATCGTGGACCCGCCTTGTCCTCCCCATTCCTCGCCCCATCGTTGCCCTAACCACCGGGGGGCGCAATTTCCGCTATCTCTACGTCCTCTACCAGAACGGGCTCCTCTTCCGCTCCGCGGACAACGGCGTCACCTGGGAAAACCTATCCAACCGGATTCCCCCTTACCCCCTTCCCTGGGAATACCTGAAGAGCTACATCCTTGTGGCCCATCCCACCCAGCCGGAACGGATCTTCCTCGGCGGGGGGTTCCCCCTCACCTCCAAGGCCCAGTGTAATCGCTTCTACCTCAGCTCCGACGAGGGGGAGCACTGGGTCAACCTCTCCCCTCGGGTCCCCTCCCGCAACGTCATCATCGGACGGCTCTACATCAGTCCCTACGTGCCAGATACTCTCTGGCTCCTCGCGCGGCGGAAACAGGGAGACTTTCCGCCCGACCAGTTCGTCGCCCAGGGGCTTTACGCCAGCACCGATTGGGGACTCAGCTGGCACGAAGTCCGTCTGGACCCCCAACTCATTCGCGGGGGCATCCGGGACATGTACATCGACGCGAGCGGGCGCATGTACTTTGCTACGGCAGGACATGGCATATGGACGGGGGATGAGGCGGAAGCCCACACCGTTTATGTGCCCATGCTCCGGGTGACAAGCGGGGAATAGGCGGGGAACGATCCTCGTCCCAACACCTGACGCACATCGTCATCCCGGCGGAGCACATACGCGGGGATGTGCGCTTGGGCCAGGTGGTGGATCACCTCCTCCGGGGCCGGCAGCGGCCCAAACGTGCTGTTGTCCACGACAATGGCAATGGGGTGAATCCCCCGCCGTCGGATCTCCCGCAGGGCCAGAACCCACCGGGGCGTCCAATCGCCGGTGATGACGACGAGGGTACTGTTGCGGGGGAAGAGATTCATCTCCATGGAGAGAACCCGGGCCAGGGGGATCCGTCCCCTCACGTGGAGGAGGGCCAGGGTTTCCAGGAAGCGATGCCGGTGCTTCTCCCCCCGGTCGGGGTAAATCACGAGACGTTTGGCGTCATAGGTGACGAAGCCGAGAAGGCGCTGGTGCCGTAACACGTAATCCCCCACACTTGCGGCCGCGGCAATGGCATACTCCGCGCTGTGGGGCGGTAGGAGCGTCCTCTTCCGGCCCAACCGCAGCACCCCGGGAGTGGTGATCAACATCTCCTCGGTCCACAACGTTCCCGTGTACACCTCCTCGTACATGTCCAGAACACACCACACATCCGCGTACGGGTCCAGTTCGAACTCCTTGGACATCAACCGCCCGACCCGGGCCGTTGTCGGCCAGTGGATGCGGCTCCACGTGTCCCCGGGCTGATATTCCCGCACCCCGGCCACGTTCGTCGTCAAATAATGGGTCCGACGGTGAATCCTCGTCCCCCCGGGCAAGCGGCCCTCGGGCAGGGGGAAGA
>WGAA01000213.1 GCA_015489285.1 Anaerolineae bacterium
AGACTTCGGAAGTCTTGATGGGCCCCGGTCCGCCAAGGTTCGCACGGCGCTGAACCTGTAACGTCATTCGTCACACGTCATGCGTCAGGCGCCGGTGAGAACGTCGGCGCGGCTAGCGCATCTTGGGTTGATGACGTGATACGTGATGCGTGATGCGTAACTTGGAGACAAGCTTGGCTTTGTGGCGATAACCTCGTGTCCGCGCCGGCCCTTTAATCGTTAATTGTCAATCGTTAATCGTTGTCTTCACATCATTCGGTTACTCGTTACTCGTCACTCGTTAGCTATAGGCCGCAGGCCTTCGCCATGATGAGCCGGGCGGTTTAGCGCCCAGCGTTACGCCGAGAAAATCTTAAGTTTCCGAACGCTCTCGTTACTCGTCACTCGTTAGTCAAGTCTGTAGAGGCATCGACTCTACAAGGAGGATTCTTTGGACGGAGACAGTACCATCTTGGGGTGGGGATATTTCCTGCCCCGGTTGTTGGCTGTCATAGGGCTTGTGTTGACAAACGGTTTCTTCGTTTCCGTCGAGTTTGCTCTGGTTGCATCTCGGCGGCCTCGCCTGGAGAAAATGGCTCGCGAGGGCCATCGGACTGCTCGCCTCGTCCTGCACATGATGGACCAGGTCGACCTGTACATTGCGGCCTCGCAGCTGGGTATCACCATCGCCAGTCTGGCCCTCGGTTGGGTGGGCGATATCACCCTGGCCGCGCTCATCGAGCCCCCCCTGCAAGCGTGGGTCGGCTCCCTGTTCGGCACGGTCACGGCCCACCTGGTAGGCACCGTTACCTCCTTCAGCGCCATCACGTTCATGCACATCGTCCTCGGCGAACAGGTGCCCAAGGTCTTCACCATCCGCAACCCGGAGGATGTGGCCCTCCTGGCCGCCCGGCCCATGCAGCTCTTCACCACCCTCTTCCACCCCTTCATCTGGCTGCTGGACCGCTCCACCTCGGGCGTCCTCTACCTCCTGGGCGTCCGTGAACTCCCCGGTCACCGCCACACGTACAGCCTGGAGGAGCTGAAACTCCTCCTCCGCCAGAGCAAGGAGGAGGGCGTCATCCAGGGGGATGGCCTGGAGATGGCCTCGCGCGCCCTGGAATTCAGCCAGCGCATGGTGCGAGAAGTCATGATCCCCCGGACGGAGATCGTCGGCATCGACGAGGAGGCCACCGTTCAGGACCTGCTGAACCTCTTCAAGGAACACCGCCACGCGCGGTTCCCCGTCTACCGCAAGGACCTGGACCACATCGTGGGCATCATCTCCATCAAGGACCTTCTCACCCTGCTGGCCGACCGTCCGGACATCCGAAACAAGACCCTGAAGGAGCTCCGGTCCACGGGGATCATCAAACCCCTCTTCGCGGTCCCGGAGACGCGCGGCCTGGGGGATCTCTTCAAGGAAATGCGGGACAAGCACATCCAGATGGCCGTCGTCATCGACGAATACGGGGGCACCGCGGGCCTCGTCACCCTGGACGAAATCGCGGAGGAGATCCTGGGCCGCATCACCGACGAATGGGTCCACGAAGAGCCGGACATCCGGAAGGTGGACGAGCACACGTTCGACGTGAACGCGCAGCTCCGCGTCGACGAGGTCAACAACGAGCTGAACGTCTCCATCCCCGAGAGCGACCTCTACGAGACGGTGGCCGGTTTCATCCTCTACCTGTTGGGACATGTTCCCCAGGTGGGGGAAGAGACGACCTGGGATGGGTTGCGGTTCCGGGTGACGCAGATGAAGGGGCCGAAGATCCAGCGGGTTCACATCATCCTGCTCAACGGCCGCGAGGAACACCCGGACACGCCCCCGGCGGACGCGTCCTCCTTCCTCGCCGATTCCCCGACCCCGTCTCCCGCCGAAAACCGCCCAACACCATCCTAAAACCTGCACGAAGGAGGGAACCTTGGCTCGCATCATCCGAGTAGAAAACATCGCCGACCACGTGGGGGAAGAAGTCGTCGTCCGCGGCTGGGTGTATTTGCGCACGGATAAGGGACGCCTCCAGTTCATCCGGCTGCGCGACGGGACGGGGTTCGTCCAGGTCGTCGTCTTCAAGAAGAACGTCCCCCCGGAGGCCTTTCAGGCCGCGCGCAAAGTCACCCAGGAATCCTCGGTCATCGTCACCGGTATCGTGCGCCAGGACGACCGGGCCCCCGGCATTCCCGGCGGCTACGAGATCGACGCCCGGGACTTTCAGGTGGTGCAACAGGCCGAGGAGTACCCCATCCAGCCCAAGGAGCACGGCATCGACTTCCTCCTGGACCACCGCCACCTGTGGTTGCGCACGCCGCGCCAGTGGGCCATCATGCGGGTCCGTGCCGAGGTGGAACGGGCCATCAGCGATTGGCTGGACTCCCACGGTTTCCTGCGCGTGGACACGCCCATCCTGACCCCTTCGGCCGCGGAGGGCACGACGACCCTTTTCGAGACGGACTATCACGGCCGCCCCGCGTACCTGGCCCAGACGGGGCAGCTCTACAACGAGGCGAACATCTTCGCCTTCGAGCGGGTCTACTGCTTTGGGCCCACCTTCCGCGCGGAGAAGTCCAAGACCCGACGCCACTTGCAAGAGTTCTGGATGGTGGAACCGGAGATCGCCTGGTGCGATTTGAACGAGCTCATGGAGATCGAGGAGCAGTTCATCAGCTACATCGTCCAGCGCGTCCTGGAACGCCGCGCGGTGGAGCTGCGCGTCCTGGAACGGGATACCTCCGCGCTGGAACGGGTGATTCCCCCCTTCCCCCGCATCACTTACGATGAAGCGGTGGAGATGGTCAACCGGGCCGCGGCCCAGGGCGTGCGCGTCCCGCCCAACGACGAACCCGTCCCCCCGATGGAGTGGGGCGATGATTTCGGCGCCCCCCAGGAGACGTACATCGCCTCCCAGTTCGACCGCCCCGTCTTCGTCCACCACTTCCCCACGGAGGCCAAAGCCTTTTACATGGAACCGGAGCCGGATCGGCCGGAGGTGTGCCGTTCCGTGGACTTGCTGGCCCCCGAGGGGTACGGGGAAATCATCGGAGGGAGCGAACGCATCAGCGACCCGGAGAAGCTGATCGCCGCGCTGAAGAGGCACGGCCTCCCCCTGGAACCGTATCAGTGGTACATCGACCTGCGCCGATATGGCTCGGTCCCCCATTCGGGATTCGGGCTGGGGGTGGAACGCACGGTGGCCTGGCTCTGCGGCCTCCACCACGTGCGGGAAACCATCGCCTTCCCCCGAATGCTGGGACGCATGTATCCGTGACCGATGTGGGCCTACGTTGCCGTGGTGACCGTTCCCTTCCTTGTCTCCTGGACGCTGACGCCGTGGGTCGGCCGGTGGGCCCTTCGCCGGAATCTGGTGGACCGGCCCGGGGGGCGGCGGCATCACCCCCATCCCACCCCGCGGGCCGGGGGCATCGCCCTTGTCGTCGCCTTCCTCGTGGGCATCGGCCTGCCCCTCCTCTTCCCCTCCCACTTCCCCCCCATCGCGGACCCCAATCAACCCATCTGGCTACGGGGCCTCATCCTGGGGACGCTTATTGCCGCGCTGGGGGGCCTGTGGGACGATAAGGTGGACCTCCCCCCGACGGGGCAATTCCTCATCCAGCTCCTCTGTGCCCTGGCCGCCATCTGGTCCACCCTGTTCATCGAACGGATCAACAACCCGCTGACGAACACGCAGGTCATCTTCCCCCGTCCCCTCGTGTGGGCTCTGACCATCTTCTGGGTCATGGGCATGATGAACACGGTGAACTGGCTGGACGGGGTGGACGGTTTGGCCGCGTCTGTGGCCGCGGTCTTCTCCCTCGTCCTTGTCGTGCACCTCATTGCCCGCCGGTTGAACAGTGTGGCCCTCTGGCCCCTGGCCCTTTTGGGTGCCATTTTGGGCTTTCTGCCGTACAACTGGCCGCCGGCCCGTCTCTTCCTGGGCTCCACCGGCGCCTACAGTCTGGGATTCATCATGGCCGCGCTGGGCATCGCCGCGGGGGCGAAGATCGCCACCGTCCTCCTCGTCCTTGCCCTGCCCATCGTGGATGTCGCCTGGCAAATCGTGCGCCGCTGGCAGGCGGGAAAATCCCCCTTCACCGGGGACCGGGGCCACCTGCACCTGCGCCTGTACGACGTGGGCTGGTCCCCGCGGCGCATCATCCTCTTCTACCTGACGTGGGAGAGCGTGATGGGCGCGCTTGCCCTCTTCACCTCCTCCCGCCGCCTGAAGCTGGTCCTTCTCCCCCTTGTCCTCCTGGCCGCGCTCCTGACCGTTCTCTGGGCCACCCGCCAGACTGGCGATCAAGGGGAGGATTGTGGATAATAGAGGGGATTGGGAAGTGGAGGTGAAAGGAACGAGTGAAAAGTCAGGGGATGGAACGGAGGCGGGGTCGAACTCGCCCCTGGGGCGCCCGTAATTACCGCGTCGTCCGATTTCGCATCACCCAATCCCCCACATGATACCCAACATCCACCCAGGAGGCACGTTAGATGAGTTTTCGTATGGTCGATTTCATCGTCAAAAAACGGGATGGGGGCACCCATTCCCGGGAGGAACTGGAGGCCTTTATCCGGGGATATGTGGCCGACGAGATCCCCGATTATCAGGCCAGCGCCTGGTGCATGGCCGTCTACTTTCAGGGCATGACCCCCGAGGAGACGGCCCATCTCACGCTGGCCATGGCTTATTCGGGGGAGACGCTGGACCTGCACGACGTGGCCCCCATCGTCGTGGACAAGCATTCCAGCGGCGGCGTAGGGGATAAGACGAGCCTGGCCGTAGGCCCCATCGTCGCGGCCACAGGCCTGCCCGTGGGGAAGATGAGCGGCCGTGGACTGGCCCACACGGGCGGTACATTGGACAAGTTGGAGTCCTTCCGTGGCTTCCGCGCGGAGCTCAGTTTCGAGGAGTTCAAACGGCAGCTGAAGGAGGTCGGCCTGGTCATCGCGGGGGCGACCCACGACCTGGCTCCCGCGGACAAGAAGCTTTACGCGCTGCGCGATGTCACGGGCACCGTGCCCAGCGTTCCCCTCATCGCCTCCAGCATTATGAGCAAGAAGATCGCCACCGGTTCCGATGCCATCGTCCTGGACGTAAAGGTGGGGAAGGGCGCGTTCATGCGCACGCTGGAGGACGCGCGCGTCCTCGCCCGCCTCATGGTGGACATCGGCACCCACTTGAACCGCCGCATGGCCGCGGTCCTCAGCGACATGAATCAGCCCCTGGGGCGGGCTGTGGGGAACGCGCTGGAGGTGAAGGAGGCCATCGCCACCCTCCACGGCCGCGGTCCCGCGGACTTCACCGAGCTGGTCCACACCGTCGCGGGGGAGATGATCCGGCTGGGGGGTAAAGCGGCGACCCGGGAGGAGGCCCGCGCGCTGGTGGACAAGGTCATTGCGGACGGTTCGGCTTTCCGCAAGTTCCGCGAGTTCATCGTCGCCCAGGGCGGAGACCCGGCCCAGGTGGACAACCCGGACCTTCTCCCCAAGGCCCGAATCGTCGTCCCCCTGGAAAGCGCCGCCGCCGGTTACGTGGCCGACATCGACGCGCTCCAGGTAGGGCTGGCCACCATGATCCTCGGTGGGGGCCGGGAGAAGAAGGGGGAGCCCATCGACCACGCGGTCGGGGTCGTGCTCCACAAGAAGGTGGGGGACCGGGTGGACGCGGGGGAGCCCCTCTGCGAGGTGCACGCCAACGATGAGGCGCGGCTGGCCGAGGCCCTGGAACGCCTGCGCCGGGCCATCGTCGTCACCCCGGAGCCGGTGGAAGGATACCCGATTGTTTACGAGATCATCACCTAACGAGTAACGAGTAACAGACTGGCATGGAAACCGTTTTGGCGTGACGGTGAGGAGTCGGGAGGGAAGACAACGATTAACGATTGACGATTAACGATTAAAGGGCTGGCGCGAAGACAAGGGTGAACCTCCAAAGCCAACTTATCTTCGAGTTACGCATTACGCATCACGCATTACGAATCACGAATCACGCATCACGCATTACGTCGTCAACCCAAGACGCGCCTGCAGCGCCAACCTTCTCACCGGCGCCTGACGCATGACGTGTGACGAATGACGTCACACATCACGGATTACGTCGCCAGGCCAAGATGCGCCTGCAGTATCGACACTCTATTCAACACAGGAGGATATGTCACTGATGAAACGGTTTTACGTCGTACTTCTCATTGCCCTTTTCGCGGCTGTAGGGCTCGCCGCGTGTGGGGGAGCCAAACAGGCGCCGACCCCCACTCCAACCCGCTTGCTCAAACCCACCTTTACCCCCACCACAGCCTCATCCGGCGG
>WGAA01000214.1 GCA_015489285.1 Anaerolineae bacterium
CCTTCCTGGCCCAGGTCATCAAGTTGGTCGAGGAGGCCCAGGGCAGCAAGGTGCCCATCCAGGAGTTCGCGGACCGGGTGACGAGCGTCTTCGTGCCCGTGATCATCGGCATCGCCCTCCTCACCTTCGTCCTTTGGGTGACCTTCCCCGACGGCATGCACACCTTCGTCGAACTGGGGGCCTTCCTGCCCTGGGTGAACCCGAACCTGGGCGTCATCACCCTGGCCATCGTCTCCACCGTGGCCGTCCTCGTCATTGCTTGCCCCTGCGCGCTGGGTCTGGCCACGCCCACCGCGTTGATGGTGGGCAGTGGCATGGGCGCGGAGCACGGCATCCTCATCCGCAGCGGCGAGGCCATCCAGACCCTGAAGGACGTGAAGGTGATCGTCTTCGACAAGACGGGCACCCTCACCAAGGGGAAGCCCGAGGTCACCGACGTGGTGACGACCGACGGCTTCACCCGGGCCGAAGTGCTGCACCTGGCCGCGTCCCTGGAACAGGGGAGCGAGCATCCCCTGGGGCGGGCCGTCGTCGAGCGGGCGCGGGAGGAGGGGCTGGAGTTGACGCCGCCCGTCGCGTTCCAGGCCATCCGCGGGAAGGGGGTGGTGGGGCAGGTACACGGCGTGGAGGTCGTCGTCGGCTCCCGGCGCCTCCTGGAGGAGCGGGGGGTGGACGTCTCGCCCGTGGAGGGGATCGTGCGGGAGTTCGAGGAGGACGCCAGGACGACCATGCTGGTGGCCCTCGACGGACGGTTGGCCGGGGTCATCGCGGTGGCGGACACGCTGAAGGAGGATTCGGTCCTCGCGGTCCGGGAACTGCACCGCATGGGCCTGCGGACGGCCATGATCACGGGGGACAACCGGCGCACCGCGGAGGCCATTGCCCGCCGCTTGGGCATCGACCACGTGTTGGCCGAGGTGTTGCCCGACGGGAAGATGGCGGAGGTGCGGAAGTTGCAGGAGAGGTTCGGGCCGGTCGCGTTCGTGGGCGACGGGATCAACGACGCGCCCGCGCTCACCCAGGCGGACGTGGGCATGGCCATCGGCACGGGGACGGACATTGCCATCGAGGCCGCGGACGTCACGCTGGTGCGCGGCCATCTCAGCGGCGTGGTCGAGGCCATCAACCTGAGCCGGGCCACCTTCCGCAAGATCAAGCAGAACCTGTTCTGGGCCTTCTTCTACAACGTGGCCATGATCCCCCTGGCCATCATCGGCTGGATGCACCCGGTGCTGGCCGAGATCGCCATGGCCACGAGTTCCATCACCGTGGTAACCAACGCCAACCTCCTGCGGCGGGTGGACATTCGTCCCTCGTATCTGCGTGAGGCGTGAGGCGTGATGCGTGATGCGTAATGCGTGATGCGTAACGTAGGGCCAGGTTGACCCTATCGCGCCAACCTGGCCCTCGCGCCGGCCCTTTTAATCGTTAATCGTCAATCGTTAATCGTTGTTTTCCTTCCGGGCTCCTTATCCCCGCGCCGACCTTATCCTCACGCCGTCCGGTTACTCGTCACTCGTTACTCATGCAGCCCCGAGTTCCGCGAGGGCGTTGAGGATCAGGGCGTACACGGAGGCGGCGCTCCCGTCCTCCCAGGAGAGGGTCATCCACGTCTCTTCATCCCGCCCGTGCAGGACGAGTAACACGGTGCCCGCGTCGGGCCCGGCGACCCACCACACCACGTACTCACAGGTACAGGCTTCCTCCCCGTGATAGGGGCACCCGCACCGGGGAAGGCGGTTCAGCGCGTGCCGCAGGTCGAAGGTGGGACAAATGTGGGCTCCTCGGGTGCGCAGGGCCTGGGCCAGGGGGTCACGGAGCGCGGCGCAGGGCCGGGGAAGGTAGATGGTCACTTCCTCGGGGTGATGGGCCGAGGAGCTGCAATCCTCCACGTGCATGACCGTGCACCTCCTTTCTCCCCCCAATGTAACACACTTTCCGGGGGAAAGGAGGGCTATTTGACGGGTCGACTCCTAGGCCGTTTGGCGGGGTACCGGGATGACCACCTCCACCCGGGTCCCCTGTCCCGGGCAGGAGCGGATGGTCAGGCGGCCACCGACGATCTGGGCCCGTTCCTGCATGTTCATCAGCCCCAAATGCCCTTCCTGCACCAGGAGCCCCGGGTCCTCCGGCGGCTGAAAGCCGCGGCCGTCGTCCTGGACGATCAACCGCACCCGATCCTCCTCGAAGATGAGCCGGAGGGCCACGTGTTGGGCCTGCGCGTGGCGTTGCACGTTGCTCAGGGCTTCCTGCGCAATACGGAAGAAGGCCAGCTCCATCTCCTTGGGAAGCCGGACAGGGCGGCCTTCCACGTGAAAATGGGCTTGGCTCTCCCGAGCCAACATCTCCAGGGCGGGGATGAGCCCCAACTCCTCCAGGTAGAGGGGACGCAGGGCTCGGGTGAACCGGCGGACATCCTCGATGGCCTCGTTCACCATCTTCCGCAGGGCGGAGAGGCGGCGGGCCGCCTGTTCCGGATCCCGTCCCAGTTCTCGCTGGACCATCTGGAGGCGTTGGGCCAGCGCGATGAGGGACTGCACCGTGCCGTCGTGGAGCTCCCGGGCCAGTCGGGCTCGCTCCTCCTCCTGGGCCCGGGTCAGCAGCTTCAGGTACACTTGCAGGGACGTCTGGTACGCGGCCACCTGTCGGGCCATGTGGTCCAACGCCTCGCGCAACTCCTCGATCTCCTTGAGCCCACCCACGGGCGCGGACGCGGCCTGGAAATCCCCGCGCCCGATACGTTCCGCCTGTTCCCGCAGGCGGCGCAGGGGGGCGACGAGGTAGCGCAGGCCGAAGAACAGGGTCAGCAGGGAGACGACCGTGGCCGAGAGGAGGATGAAGGGCATGACCCGATCCAGGTGGAGAAGGGGCGCGGTGAGCGCGGCCCACGGTTCCTGCACGACCACGTACCAGTCCGTGCCGGGGACCCGCGCGTGGGCAACGACCTGTTCCCCCTCCGAGGAGGGCAGGAAGACCACCCCTTCCTCGGAGGCCACCACAGTCTGGAGG
>WGAA01000215.1 GCA_015489285.1 Anaerolineae bacterium
CCCCGGAACCTTCCCCCACCCCCACTCCGAGTCCTCAGGATGCCGGGGCTAAGGGGAGCAAGCGGGGGATCTTCTCCCAATTGGCGTCCATCTTCGACCCGTCCCGTCTGAAGGCCGCGGCCTGGAAGGGCGCGCGCTGGACTTTAATCGCTTTCGGAATATGGATCGCTTACGAAGTGGTCAAACGTATAGTCATATGGTTTTGGATTCGTACCCGGTTTTAGGGTCGAGGCGCGGTCAAAGCGAGGCGTGGAGGTCATGAAGCTTGTTTTCGGTCTTGGGAACCCGGGCGCGTCCTACGAACGCACCCGACACAACATAGGATTTCAGGTGCTGGACATCTTGGCCCGACGGCATGGGGCCACCTTCACCACCCACAAATTCCGCTCCCTCGCGGCGCGGATCCGCGTGGACGGGGAGACGGTGCTCCTGGTCAAGCCGTTGACCTACATGAACGCCAGCGGTGAAGCCGTCGGTCCGATAGTCCGCTATTACAAGGTGCCCCTCGAGGATGTGCTCGTCGTCTATGACGACCTGGATCTCCCCTTCGGCACATTGCGCTTGCGGGCCAAAGGAGGGAGCGGAGGGCACAAGGGGTTGAAGTCCATTATTCAGCACCTGGGGAGCGAGGATTTTCCCCGGTTGCGTGTGGGCATAGGACGGCCTCCCGGACGGATGGATCCCGCGGATTTCGTCTTGAGCCCTTTTACCGCGTCGGAAGAGGAGGTGATGGCCGTCGTGCGCGAGGAAGCGGCCGACGCGGTCGAGCTGTGGGTGAAGGAGGGAACCCAGCGGGCGATGAACGTGGTGAACGCGCGCAAGAGGGTGGAATCGCAGTCCGTGTAGGCTTATGGAGCAGGCTGTCGTCCGAGAGCATACGGGGTCGGAGATGGGATTTCACTTGCGGGGGATGACCCGGCGACTCGTGGGGCATCCTGCCTTTCGTCGCGTCGTGGAACGGGTTCCTAAGACGGGCGAGGCCCACACCCTGGGCGTCCTCTCCTCAGCCCGAGCGTTTGTCGCGGCGGCCCTGCTCCTCGCCCTCGATCGCCCCCTGGTTCTCCTCACGGCCCACAGTCGGCGGGCGCGGGAGCTGGCCGACATGTTACGCGTGTGGCTGGGGGAGGACTCACGGGTGTTCCTCTTCTCGGATCCGGAGCCCTTGCCCTACGAGCGGATGGCCTGGAGCCGGGATACCCGGCGTGAACGGCTGGCGGCCCTGGCCGCGCTGGCCCGCCGCCGTGGCGAAAAGGCGCCCATCGTTGTCACCTCGGCCCGGGCTCTCATGTGGCAGACCCTGCCCCCGCGAGAGATGCGCCTCTCCGTGCGGACCTTCCGGGTCGGGGACGTCATCCCCATGCACGCCCTGGCCGACCTTCTCCTTTCCCTGGGGTACACCCCGACCTCTGTGGTGGATGTTCCGGGGACGTTTTCCCGTCGTGGGGGCATTCTGGACGTCTTCCCCACGGGGAGTCGCTGGCCGGTGCGGGTGGATTTTTTCGACGATGAAATCGACAGCCTCCGCTACTTCGACCCGGAAACGCAACGCACCCTCCCGAATCACCCCCGCCCTCACGTGTTAGTGGTGACGCCCGCGTCGGAGGCGTTGATGCGCCACGCATCACGGGCGGCCGCGCGGTTGGAGGAGCTGGATGTGAGCACATGCCATCGGGCCATCGCCGATCTCATACGGGATGAGATCGAACGCCTGGGCCGGGGGGAAACCTTCCCCCACGTGGAGTTCTACCTCCCGTACTTCTACTCCTCCCCTGCCACGTTGATCGACCACCTGCCGCGAGAGGGCCTTCTCCTCCTGGAGGATGCTCAGGAGCTGCGGGACATCTGGCAGGAACTGGAGCAGCAAGCCGAATCGGTCCGCCGGGACCTTCTCGTCACCCGGGAGTTGCCCGCCAACTTCCGGCGTCCCTACTTCACCTGGGAGGAGATCCGGGAGCGGTTGGCGACCCGCGGGGTGTGGATTTTGGGACACGGGGACTTGGAGGGGCGTCCGGCAGCGGCGGAGCCGTTGCGTCCCATCTTTCGAAGTGTGCCCCACTTTGGGGGCAAGGTGCGTCACATTGTGCGCCGTGTGTTGAAGTTGCGCCGCGAGGGACAGCATGTCCTTCTCGTCTCCCGGCAGGCCCCGCGCCTGGCCGAACTCCTGCAAGAGGCTGGCTATCCCGTAACCGCCCGCCCTGCGCTGGATGAGGACCTCGAGGGCGGGGGCATTACCCTCGTCAAAGGGGTATTGGGGGGCGGCTTCGTTCTCGGTCAGGCGGGGAAGGAAGATGTGTGGTTGCTCACCGATGTGGAGCTGTTTGGTGTGCGCAAAGTGCCCCGCCGGGTGGTGCGCTCCCGTCCCACGTCTCCCGAAGCCTTTTTCGCCGACGTGAAGCCGGGGGACTATGTGGTCCACATCGATCACGGCATCGGCATCTACCGCGGGTTGGTCACCCTGACGGTGGACGGGGAACCCCGGGAGTACCTGCAGGTCGATTACGCCCACGGGGACAAGCTCTACGTGCCCGTTTACCAGGCCGACCGTCTGGCCCGCTACGTGGGGCCCCAGGGGACCCCTCCCGCGCTTCACCGCTTGGGCACGGCCGACTGGAACGTGGTCAAGCGTCGGGCCAAGCGGGCCATCGCGGATATTGCCAAGGAGCTCCTGGAATTGTACGCGCTGCGGGAGACGATACGGGGGCACGCGTTTAGCCCGGATAGTCCCTGGCAGGAGGAGCTGGAGGCCGCGTTTCCCTACGAGGAGACGGAGGACCAGTTGCGCGCGGTGGAAGAGGTGAAGCGGGACATGGAACGTCCCCGCCCTATGGACCGCCTCATCGTTGGGGATGTGGGGTTTGGGAAGACGGAGGTGGCCGTCCGGGCGGCGTTCAAGGCGGTGATGGACGGCAAACAAGTCGCGGTCCTCGTGCCCACCACGGTCCTGGCCCAACAGCACTACCGCACCTTCCAGGAGCGGTTGGCTCCCTTCCCCATCCACATTGCCATGCTTTCCCGGTTCCTCACCCGGTCCCAGCAGGCTCGGGTGCTCCAGGGGCTGAGGGAGGGGAGTGTGGATATCGTCATCGGCACCCATCGCCTCCTCTCCAAGGACGTGGTCTTCAAGGACCTGGGGTTGCTGATCATCGACGAGGAGCAGCGTTTTGGGGTGACTCACAAGGAACGCTTGAAGAAACTGCGTGCCCACGTGGACGTGCTCACCCTGACCGCAACGCCCATTCCCCGTACCTTGCACATGAGTCTGACGGGCATCCGCGATCTGAGCACCATCGACACCCCACCGGAGGAACGGTTGCCCGTCAAGACCACGGTGGCCGAATACGACGATCACCTGGTGCGCCAGGCCATCCTCCGGGAGTTGGACCGGGGCGGGCAGGTGTTCTTCGTCTTCAATCGGGTGCAGGGGATCGAGGTGATGGCTGAGCGGTTGCGCCGCCTGGTCCCGGAGGCCCGCATCGCGGTGGCCCACGGCCAGATGTCGGAACGGGAGCTGGAGCGGACCATGCTGGCCTTCAGCCGCGGGGAGATCGACGTCCTCGTCTCCACCACCATCATCGAAAGCGGCCTGGACATCCCCTCGGCCAACACCATCATCATTCACCGCGCGGACCGGTTCGGGCTGGCCCAGTTGTACCAGTTGCGGGGACGTGTGGGACGCGGGGCCGTGCGGGCTTACGCGTACCTTCTTTACGAGAAGGGCAAACGCCTTTCCCCCGAGGCCCGACGTCGTCTGGAGGCGATTTACGAGGCTTCGGAATTGGGCGCGGGGTTCCGCATCGCCATGCAGGATCTGGAATTGCGGGGCGCGGGGGAACTGTTGGGCGCCCGACAGCACGGTCACATCGCGGCCGTGGGGTTTGACCTGTATGCCCGCCTGCTGGCCAAAGCCGTCCAGGAGTTGAAGGAACGGGGGGACGTGGAGATCCCCGAAGGAACGAGCACCGGGGGCGTCGATCCCCTGCCTCCGGCGGTGCAAATGGACCTCCCCTTTCAGGCGTTCCTTCCCTCTTCCTACATCCCAGATGAGGCATTGCGCTTGCAGCTTTATCGCCGGATCGCCTCCGTCGCGACGGTGGAAGAGGGGGAGGGGATGGCCCGGGAGTTACAGGATCGGTTTGGCCCCCTCCCCGAACCGGCCCTTCGGCTGCTGGATGTGGTCCGTCTGAAGGTGCTGGCCCGCGAGGCGGGCGTCGAGCGTATCGCTCGGGAGGGGGATGTCCTCGTCCTCTACGGTCGCGCGCTGGAGTCCCTGGACCGCAAGGGCCTGCAAGATCGCCTGGGAGAGGGGGTTCGGGTGGGACGGAGAAATGTGTACATTCCCCTAGATGAGCATTGGCCACACCGTTTGGAGCGGGTGTTGGAACGGTTGTCTCGCGGGTAGGGGAGGAAGGAGAGGCTTATGCGCCGGTGGCGGTTGTTCTATCACGTGGTGTGGTACACGGAGGCCGGCGCCTCCCTCCTCGAGGGGGAGGTCAGGGGAATGGTGTACGGGACCATCCGTCGGGAGGCGGAGCGCCTGGGGGCCGTGGTCCACGCGCTGGGCGGCACGGGAGACCATGTCCATGTGGTGTTGACGATCCCCCCACACCTGGCGGTGGCCGACTGCGTTCAGGAGCTGAAACGGGCCAGCCGTCACGCGGTCAACCAGCGACTGACGCTGCTCACCCGCTTGCGCTGGCAACGGGGCTTCGGGGTCTTCACCTTTGGTGAGCGCTCTCTGCCCACGGTCGTGGAGTACGTCCAGCGCCAGGAGGAGGTGCACAAGGGCGGTGAGGTCAAGGCCTATTACGAACGGGTCGACGATGGGGTATAGGAAGCGAGGGGCTCCCGATTCCTCGGCGGCGTTTGCGGTGGAGCGCGGCCTTGTTGTGTGGCTGCTCCTCCTCGGCTTCGCCCTGTTCCTCTATCGCCTGGACGCCCAATCCCTGTGGTACGATGAGGCCGTCAGTGCCCGCCTGGCCTCCATGTCCCTCCCCGCACTCGTCCGCTGGACGGCTCAGGACATCCAACCCCCCCTGTATTACATGCTCCTCCACGGGTGGACTCGCGCGGCCGGCCGTTCTGAATGGGCGCTTCGCTTTTTCTCCGCGGCCTGGGCCTGGCTGGTCCTCCCCCTGGCGTACGTCATAGGGCGCCGGTTGACCCATCGCCGGAGGGGGGGCGTGGTCGCGATGGCGTTACTGGGCGTGGCCCCCTGGCTGGTGTACTACGCTCAAGAGGCCCGGATGTACACCATGCTCCTGGCTTTGAGTCTGGGGTGGGCCTACGCGGTCCTCACCTTTCGGGGGCGTAGGGGGGATATCGTGGGATTCGTCGGGCTCGGGTTGGCCCTCCTTTACACCCATTATTTCGCCCTTTTCCTCCTCCTGGCCCTTGCCCTCTGGCATCTCCTCTTCCACCCCCGGGAGAGAGGACGTTGGCGCCTCTGGCTCGGGCTGGGTGGGCTGATGGGGATCGGCTATCTCCCGTGGCTTCCCTTTCTCCTCCACCGGTTTCGCGTGGATGCTTCGTACTGGCAGGGCACGTTGAAGGTGGGGGAGGCCGTTCGTCATTGGTGGCTCCACATGACGTTGGGGGCCCCGGAGACGTTTCTGGAATCCGCCGCGCTCCGCTGGTGGCCCTTCTTCGCGTTGATAACGGGGATGGCGTTGGGCGCACACCTGTGGGCCGCTCACCACGAGGGGCGTGAGGGGTGGGCCCGTGTGGGGTTGTTGTTGTTCTGGTGGGGGGGCCCCACGGTGGCCGTTTTGCTCCTGGCCTATCGGACCCCTAAATTCAACCCCCGGTACCTTATGCTGGGGTATCCCGCCTGGGTTTTCCTTTTGAGCACGGTGCCCCTTTTGCCCTTTCCCGGACGCGGGTCGCACCGGATGGCCCGTGGCGCGGCCGTGCTTCTCCTGGGGCCGTGGCTCCTCTTTGCCCGGTCCGACACGCTGTGGTTCACCGATCCCGCGTTCACCAAGCCCGATTTTCGCGGCGCACTGGGGTACCTTCGGGAACATCGGCGGCCGGACGAGGCGGTGTTTCTGGTTTCGGGACACATGTGGCCGGTGGTGGCGTATTACGCGCCGGGGCTGCCCTTCGTTCCCCTGCCGGCCGAGGATGTGCTGGATGTCACCCGCGTCCTGGATTTTCGCATCGCGCCGGTGATCAACAATGCCCTCCGGGATGCTCGAGGGGCGTGGGTGGTGTTGTGGCAGGATGAGGTGGTGGACCCGATGGGGGTCGTACCTTATTTGCTGGCGCACGCGGGGCAGGAGGATGGTTCGGTGCCCAACGCGTTCTGGCATGTACGCCTCAGGCACTATCTCCTCCCTCCCGGCGCGCGGGTGCCGGAGCAGCCTCCCCTTTCCCATCGGACGGATGTGAATTGGGGGGGGATGGTGCGTTTCCTGGGGGTGGAAGAGGCGCCGGAGGGGGCACTAGTGCTGTTCTTCCAGGGGATGCGTCCTTTGCAGGCCGATTTTTCCCTCCACATGGAGTTGTGGGATGCGGAGGGACATTTTTGGGGGGCCGGGGACGCGCGCGCGGGACCGTACATGTACCCCGCTTTCCGCTGGCAGCCGGGCCAGATTGTGTTGGCCCGTTATCCTCTGCCCGCGGTGCCGGGGACACCCGCGGGGGTGTACACGTTACGCGTGCGGCTGTACGATAAGGCCCACCCCTCCGGCGTGGAGGTGCTCGATGCCCTTGGACGACCCCAGGGGCGGGATGCGGTGGTGTCGGGAGTACGGGTGGAGCGCACGCTCCCCGCCGCGGAAGCGACCTTTCCGCCCCTGCCCCCCGATGTGTCCCCCGCCGGGGTGGCCGCGTGGGAGGTCCGGGAAGGGAGCGGCCCTTATCCCGCGCCTCGGGGGGTACGGGTGTGGCCGGCTCCCCCCTGGGCTCCGGGGCAGCCCGTCCACATGCAGATACGCTGGTGGTCCTCCCGCCCTCCGCGTCCCCGGGACGGGGTGGAGCTGTACTTCCGTCGGGGAGATCGAAAGATCCCCGCGGTTCGGCATCCCCTGGCGGGGTTGCCGTCGGAGGGGGAATGGTCTGAACCGGGGTACTTTTTCACCCAGATGCGGGTTCGGGTGCCCGCGGACCTTTCTCCCGGCTGGTGGGAGTTGTGCGCGAATGTGCGGGTGGACGGGCACACACGTGCGGTGGTCTCTTTGGGGACGGTGGAGATCCGAACGTCCTCCCTGCGCTTCACCCCACCGCCTGTGAGCATCCCCGTCGGGGCCCTGTTGGACGGACGGATTCGGCTGGTGGGGGTGGACACGGATGTCCACCAATGGACTCCGGGAGCTCAAGTGCCCATTACGGTGACGTGGGAGGCCCTGGCCCCAATCGACCGTTCGTACACGGCTTTCGTCCACGTGCTGGGCGACGGGGACAGGGTGATCGCCCAGGAGGATCACGTGCCCGGTCGAGGACGTTATCCTACGGACACGTGGATCCCGGGACAATTCGTCCAGGACCGGTTTGAGGTCTCTTTGCCCGACACGTTGCCGGACCGGGTTGTTCTGGAGATCGGGATGTACGACGCGAAACGTCCCGGAATGCCCCGGGTCCCGGTGCAATGGAAGGGAGAGGTGGTTCACCGGGCCGTGCGCCTGGTTCTGCCCCAGGGAGAACGGTGAGGCGGGTGATGACGGAACTCCGGGGACACGTCCGGCTGTTGGATATTTCCCACGATTTGGGGGATGTGGCGGACTTGCTGGAGTCCGCGTTCGCCGAGTACTTGGACGATGTGGGGCGCCGGATGGTGCAGGATCTGCGGCGTTACGCGCGATGGGCCCCTATCCTGGGTTGGTGGTTGCCCCTGATTTTGGGGTGGATGAACCAGTTCATCAGCTTTGTCTGGGAGGAGGAGGGGCGGGTCGTAGGTCATGCGATGGCCATGCGTTCGCCCCTGGACGGCCGTCGGTGGCAGGTGGCGAACGTGGCCGTGGCGGCCCCTTATCGAGGCCGGGGGATCGCTCGCGCGCTCATGGAGACGTTGTTGTCTGCCCTGGAGGACATGGGGGGCGATTGGGTCGTCCTTCAGGTGCGCGAGGATAATCCCATCGCCCTCCACCTGTACGAGTCCCTGGGTTTCCGCACGGTGTGCGGTGAAATCCATTGGGAGAAGGGTGTGGCGCTTGAGGAACCGCCGGACTCTCCTCTTCCTCCCCTGCCTTTTCCCTTACATCCCCGCTTGCGAGGGGGGGCCGTACGTGCCCTGGTCGACCGGAGTTTTACGCCGGGGGGAATGTGGTGGTGGGGGGCTCGCGATTTTCCCCGGTGGGAGCGGTGGGGGACGCGGATGGCCCGCTGGTTACGGCTGGTCGGGGAGGAGTACTGGGGGTGGGGGCATGAAGGCCGCCTCCTCGCGCTGCTCCACTTGC
>WGAA01000216.1 GCA_015489285.1 Anaerolineae bacterium
ACCCGGCGGCCGAATCCCCGCGTCTGGCGGATCCTTTCGGCGGGCCTGCTCGGCCTGGGGCTGACCGTACACCCCAGCGACGCGCTCCTCATCCCCTTTTGGTGGGGATACCTCCTGTGGCGCATTCCCACCCTGCGCCGGGACGTGCGGGGGTGGGGGGAGGCCCTCCTCGCGGGGGCACTGCCCCAAATCACGTTCCTCTACGTTCCCTGGCGTTGGGCCGTGTACGCCCGCTGGCCCCTCCTCCCGGGTATCGGGCGCTCATCGGCCGTGTACAAGGGCCTGGTTCACGTCTGGTACGAACCGCCCTTGCGCTGGGATCTCGTGTGGTACTACATCACGGGCCTGGGAGGGTACGCGAGGGGCCTGCTGGCCGGTGGCTGGCGGGAAGCCATCCCCCTCCTGCGGGATGTGTGGCCCTACTGGCGGGCCGAACTGCCCTGGCCCCTCGTCCTCCTGGCCCTTGTGGGACTTGTTGCCCTGTGGCGGCGGGAAAGGGCGCTGACTCTCATGCTCCTCGCCTTCACCCTTTTCCTGACGTTGATGGTGGCCTACATCCGCCAGGGGAAGAACGACGCCTACCTCCTCCCGGCCTTTTGGGTACTTCTCCTCCTGGCCGCGTTCAGCGTGGACCTCCTCCCGGAGGGGGGAAGGTGGGAGGGACGCCGCGCGTTCCGGGTGGCCCTTTACGGCGGTATCGGTGGGGTGCTCCTCCTCCTGTTCCTGGCGCGCTACCCCCACCGGGATTTGAGCCGACGCCTGGACATCCGGGAGACGTGGTTGACGGTCCTGGCGACGCCGTTGGAGGAGGGCGCGGGGCTTTTGGGACATTGGAGCGATTTGACGCCCCTGTGGTACATGCAGCAGGCCGAGGCCCGTCGCCCCGACCTCTGGGGGCTCTTCCCCCCGGACGAGGAGCGAATCATCGACCCCTGGCTGGCGACGGGGCATCCCCTGTACCTGATCGCGCCGACCCACGGTTGGGCGCCCCACCTGACCCAACGTTACACCCTCGTCCCCTGGGGACCTGCGGTCCGGGTATTGCCCCGGGGGCAGGCCTTCTCCTGTCTGCGGGAGGAAGAGGCGCGTGCGCTCCTCCATTCGGAGGTTCTGGACATGGTCCGTCCCACCCTGCCCGACAGGCTCACGCCGGATGAGCCGACGGTCCTCTCCTTCTGCTGGCGGGCTCGGCAGCCCGTACCCCGGGACGTGTTCCTCGAAGTCCGCCTTTCGCCTGCGTGGGGCGGGGACGATGTGGTGTTGCACGGCCCCCTGATCAGCCCCTGGTACCCGGGAGGCCGGGTGCCTGCCCGCGGCGAGGGGTTGGGCGTCCTCCCCCTGCGTCTGCCCTGGGGAACCCCGCCGGGGGAGTACACGGCCCGCTTGCACTTCTTCCGCCTCGTCGACGGCCGCGCGGTGCCCTGGCCCGGCTCGCCGGACTTCTCCCTGGGCACGGTGACGGTCGCGGCCACGCGCACCTTCGAGCGGTCCCGCTTTCCCCGGGCCACGGTCCCCCTCCTGGCCCCGCGGGCCGGTCCCCTGCGCCTGCGCGGGTGGACCCTTTCGCGCACGCCCGTGCGCCCCGGGGACCCGGTGCGTCTGGACATGATATGGGAGGTGGTGCGGCCCCCTCGGGCCGGGTTGAGCTTGCAGGTTCGCTTTTGGGGTCGCGGGGATCGGGGGCTTCTCACCCCGGCCATGCCCTTACTCCCTTCCGCCCCCCCGGAGACGTGGACGCCGGGCACGATCCTGCGGACACGTCACGTCCTTCGGGCCCCGCGCGGTTTGGGTGACCACATGTACCTGGTGGAACCCCGCCTCTTCGAGGGGGACGCGTTTCGTCCCTGGTTCCCCACCGGGCGCTGGATTGTGGGACGCATCCGGGTGCACGACAGGCCTCACCTGTGGACGCGGCCGGAGGGGTTCGTCCCCCTGGAAGCCCACTTTGCCGGTGTGGGGGACCTGGTGGGGTACCGGGTGGAAGGGGGGCGCGAGCTTCGCGTTGTTCTCCTGTGGAAGGCCACGGACGCGGGGGAGCACTCCTATAAAGTCTTCGTCCATCTGCTGGACGCGCAGGGGCACCTGGTCACCCAGCACGACAGTCTCCCCGCTCAGGGCACCTTGCCCACGGATGTGTGGGTTCCGGGCGAGTACATCGTGGACCCCCATCCCTTGGAGGGAGCGGCGCAGGGGGCGGTCCTGCGCGTCGGCCTGTACGACCCGGCCACGGGGCAGAGGGTGCCCGTCACCCGGTCCTCCCTGCCCGTCCGGGACAACAGCGTGGAGCTCCCCATTCGCGAGGGCGCGTCTCGGGATTGAGGTCGGCCGCATCCTCTTTTTGCACGAAATGCCTCCATTTTATGACGGATCAGCACAAAACCACTTGACTTTTTGCCGAATCCGTCCTATACTGGGGAAGGCATGACCTCGCACCTATTCCAAGATGGCGGGCAACGTGATGGGTGAGTACATCCTGACCACCAACGACAAACACATCCAGATCGACGACATCGACCGGCGCATCATCGCGGCCCTGAAGGAGAACGGCCGCACCCCCTTCTCCCAAATTGCCGAGGAGCTCGGGGTATCCCCCGGCATGATCCGCCAGCGCGTTCACCGCCTCATCGAACACGGGGTCATGCAAATCGTCGCGGTGACCAATCCCATCCTCATGGGCTTTCACACGGTGGCCCTCATCGGCATCAAGGCCGACGGCCGACGGCTGCGGGAGATCGCGCAGCACATCGCCGAGTTCGACGAGGTCATCTACCTGGTCCTGACCACCGGGACGTACGACATCCTGGTGGAAGTCGTTTGCCGGGACAACGCCCACCTCTTGGAATTCCTCACCGACCGACTTCACACAGTCGAAGGGGTACGGGATACGGAGACCTTCGTTTACCTGGACATCGTGAAGGAAGTGTACACGTGGGGACCTTGAGATCCTAAGTACTAAGTAAAGGAGGAGAGCCATGAAGAGACGACACACTCGACCCGTTGTTCAGCTCATCACCTTGCTCCTTATCCTTGTGTTTGCTTTGAGCGCGTGTAGCAAAGCGACACCGACACCCACACCCGTTCCCCCCACGCCCACGCCTGCACCCCAGGTGCAGCCGACCCAGGCCCCCACGCAAGCCCCCACGCAGGCCGTGAGCGAGAAGCCCCCCCTCTTCGACAAGGTGGAATCGGGCGAGCTCGTCCTGTACAGCTACGAGGAGACCGTGACCGACCAGTTCCTCCAGGGCTTCCGGGAGGCCTATCCCCAGGTCAAACTCAAGACCGCGGTCTACGGCGAGCTGGATGAGGCCCTGGCCAAACTGCGGGGTGGGTTCAAGGCCGACGTCTTCAACCCCTGCGTGGATTACATCCCCACCCTGACCAAACTGGACCTGCTGGAGCCGGTGGACACCTCCCTCATCCCCCGGTGGAAGGACCTCTTCCCCTTCTTCCAGAACCTGCCCGAAATCCAGGCCGGTGAGGGGAAGGTGTGGATGGTGCCCCAGGATGCGGGGCTCGAGGGCATTATGTACCGCACCGACAAGATCGATCCCCCGCCCACGTCCTGGAATGACCTGTGGAACGAGAAGTACGCGGGCCACATCGCCATGCAGGACTACGCGCGCAACAGCATCGCGGTGGCCGCCCTCGCCTTGGGGTACAAGGACCCCTATCACCTGAACGACGACGACCTGCAGAAGATCAAGGAGTACCTCATCAAGCAGAAGCCCCTCCTGGTCAACTACTTCGAGTCCGACGCGGACATCGACAACATGTTCAAGTCGGGCGAAGTGTGGATCTCCTTCGGGTGGACGGCCGACGCGAACATGCTGCGGGAGGAAGAGGGCATCCCCGTCGAATACGTGTCCCCCAAGGAGGGCGCCCTCTCCTGGATTTGCGGTTACAGCATCCTCAAGGGCACGAAGATGTATTACGCATCCCACGCGCTGATCAATCACTACCTCGACCCCAAGATTCAGTACATCGAGGTGACCGACTTCGAGTACTTCGTGAGCAACCAGAAGGTCATGGACCTGCTCACGCCGGAGGAAATCCAGGCCGTCCGCCTGGATCACCCCGAGGAGATCGCCAACGCTCACGTGGAAATCATCCCGGACAACTACGACAAGTGGCTGCAGATCTGGGAAGAGGTGAAGGCCGCATCCCAGTGACCCCCATCGGGGTGGGAGCGTGAAGCTCCCACCCCGCGACACCTCGGGCCTTTGGGGTCCATTCGCGTGGAGGCAAGAAAGGGGTATGGCACAGGAACAGGGTTTGGAAGTCCAGCACCTGGTGAAACGCTTCGGCCAACTCGTGGCAGTCGACGATGTTTCCTTCTCCGTCGCCCCGGGAGAATTCTTCTCCCTCCTTGGCCCCAGCGGCAGCGGCAAGACGACCACATTGCGCATCATCGGGGGGTTGACCGTCCCCGATGAGGGGGAGGTGTACCTGGGCGGGGAGCGGATCACCTACTGGCCCCCGGAGAAGCGCGATATCAACATCGTCTTTCAAAACTACGCGCTCTTTCCCCACCTCACCGTGTTCGAGAACGTGGCTTTCGGGCCCCGCCGTCACAAGTGGCCCGAGGAGAAAATCCGCCGGGAAGTCACCCGGTTTCTGGAGATGGTGCATTTGCGGGGCTATGAGCACAAGTACCCACGACAGCTCTCGGGTGGGGAAAAGCAACGGGTTGCCCTCATTCGCGCCCTTATCATGCACCCCAAGGTCCTCCTCCTCGACGAACCCCTGGGCGCGCTCGACCTAAAGATCCGCCAGGAGCTCCAGCTGGAACTCGTGCGCATCCAGGAGGAGGTGGGCATCACCTTCATCTACGTGACCCACGACCAGGGGGAGGCGTTGACCATGGCCGACCGCATCGCGGTCATGAACCGGGGGAAGATCCTGCAAATCGGGGACCCCAAGACCATTTACGAACAACCGGTCAACCGATTCGTGGCCCACTTCATCGGCAACACCAACTTTTTCGAGGGGAAGGTGACCAAAATCGAGGGAGGCATGGTCCTCGTGGACGTTCCCGGCCTGGCCCAGATTTGGGGCATTCCCGTGGGGGATATCCAGGTCGGCGAAGCGGTCAGTGTCTCCGTCCGCCCCGAAAAGATCTACATCAGCCGCGAGAAACCGCACAACTCCCAGTACAACATCCTGCGCGGCCGCGTCGATGACATGATCTACACGGGGGTGAGCACCGAATTCATCGTACGCCTTCCCACCGGACAAAAGGTCCGCATCTTCGCCCAGAACATCAGCAAGGACGCGGAAATCTGGAAGATCACGTGGGACGACGAG
>WGAA01000217.1 GCA_015489285.1 Anaerolineae bacterium
GGATGGGGGTGATTTCCGCGGCCGTGCCGCAGAAGAAGAGCTCGTCCGCCTGGTACAACATGTCCCGTCCGATGGGGTGCTCGACGACCTCATAGCCCAGGTCCCGGGCCAGCGTCATCACGCTATCCCGGGTAATGCCCGCGAGGATGGACTGGGAAACGGGCGGGGTGTAGAGGACGCCATCCTTCACCAGGAAGATGTTCTCCCCGCTGCCCTCGGCCACGTACCCGTACACGTCCAGGACGATGGCCTCGTGGTAGCCCAGGTCGTGAGCTTCCATAGCGGAGAATTGGGAGTTCACGTACTGCCCTCCGATTTTGGCCGTGGCCGCGGCCGTGCCCGGCGCGTAGCGCCGCCACGTGCTCACCATGACATCCACGCCCTGGGTCAGCGCCTCCTCGCCCAGGTACGTCCCCCAGGGGACGGTGCCGATGATCACCTGAACAGGACACCCTCGTCCGTCCAGGCCCAGGCGTTCATATCCCCGGAAGGCGAGGGGACGGATGTAGCAGGCGTCCAACTTGTTCTTGGCTATCGTGTCCAGGACGGCCTGCTCCAGATCCTCGACGGAATAGGGCAAGTCGATGCGCATGACGCGGGCGCTGTGGTGGAAGCGGACCATGTGTTCGTGCAGGCGGAAAACGGCCGGGCCTCGCTCCGTTGCGTAGGCTCGCAGCCCCTCGAATACGCTGGTGCCATAGTGCAACGCGTGGGCAAAGACGTGCACTTTGGCTTCATCCCAGGGCACAAATTCGCCGTCCATCCACATCCAATCGGCCCTCATTGGCATGGCGGGGTTCCTCCTTCGTTGTGGTTTCACACGTGGACTATGGGCTGGACAACCCGTTGAACACCTTCATTATCCCCCAAAGTCGGGGGAAAAGCAAAACGTGCGTTACGTAATGCGTGATGCGTGATACGTGATTCGTAATGCGTAATTGGGCGAGAGGGCTGGCGCGGTAGGGCCAACCCTGTCCCCACGCCAGTCCTTTAATCGTTAATCGTCAATCGTTAATTGTTGTCCTCACGCCATCCAATTACTCGTTACTCATGACTCCCTATGCGTATTCGCACCCGGCGCTACGCCGGGGTCATTTTTATGATAGACTTCATAACAATTGACCCCGTCCGGGAGCTGTGCTAGAATGGGGACGCCGGAACCCGTAGGGGCAGATGGGAATGTTCTCCATGCAAAACATCCGTCAACGCATCCTCCAAATTATCCAGGAACGCGGTCGGGCCACCGTTGCCGAACTCGCCGACGCGTTGGGCATGGCCCCCGTCTCCGTGCGCCATCACCTGGACATCCTCCAGGGGGATGGGCTCATCCGCGTCGACGGGGTTCGACGGCGGAGCGGCGCGGGACGCCCACAGCACGTGTACAGCCTGACCCCGGAAGCCTACGACGTGTTCCCCAAGAATTACCACCACCTCCTCCACCATCTCCTGGTGGACCTGGAGGAGGGAATGGCTCCCGACGCGTTCCGGGCCCTCGTCGAACGCGTGGCCTACCGCATGGCCCAGGACGCGGCCCTCGACCCCACCCTCCAGGCTCAATCCCCCGAGGGGTTCCTGGACCGGGTCGTCGGCTTCCTGAACGACCACGGGTACATGGCGAGCTGGACAAAGGAGGGGGAAACATATCGCCTTCGCTTCGCCAATTGCCCTTATGTGGGGCTGGTGCACACCCACCCCTCCCTGTGCTATCTGGATCGGGTCCTGGTGCGCTCCCTCCTCCGGTGTGACGATGAGGTCCAGGTGGAGGAAAGCATTCGCGAGGGGGGACACAGGTGCGTGTTGCGCCTGCCCATCCGAGAAGCGGAGATCGTGAAACGAGGTGTGTAGACCGATGTTCGATAAGTACGGTCGACATATTCATTACTTGCGCATCTCCCTGACCGATGCCTGTAACCTGAGATGCGTCTACTGCATGCCGGAGGATGTCACCTTCAAGGCGCGAAGTGAACTCCTCGAAGATGAGGAGATCCTGCGTTTGGTGCGCATCTTCGCGGACCTGGGGGTGGACAAGATCCGCCTCACCGGGGGGGAACCCACCATCCGGCCCCGCCTGGTGGAGCTCGTGCGTCGCATCCGTCAAGTCCCCGCCATCCGGGAATTGACCATGACGACGAACGGCATCCTCCTGCCCGAGCTGGCCCACCCGCTGAAGATGGCCGGATTGGATCGGGTGAACATCAGCCTGGACACGCTGAACCCGAAGAAGTTCCGGGCGATAACCCGCTGGGGGCGACTGGAGGATGTGTGGGCCGGGATCCACGCGGCCGAATCCGCGGGCCTGGAGCCCATCAAGATCAACTGCGTGGTCACCCGGGGCTTCAACGATGACGACGTGGTGGATCTCGCCCGTCTCACCCTGGAGCATCCCTGGGATGTGCGGTTCATCGAGTTGATGCCGGTTGGGGGCATTGCCGAATTCGCCCGGAGCGCGGTGGTGCCCTCCCGGGAAACTCGGGCCCGTATCGAGGAGGCATTGGGTCCTCTCCAGGAGGTCGCCGGGTACGACCCGCAAGACCCCGCGCGGCCTTACCGTCTGCCCGGGGCCAGGGGACGCATAGGGTTCATCGATTCCATCTCCAACCCCTTCTGCGCGGGATGTACCCGCATCCGCCTCACCGCGGACGGCAAGCTACGCCTTTGCCTCCTGCGGGACAAAGAAGTAGACTTGCTTACCCCCATGCGCGAAGGGGCGGACGACGAAACATTGGCCCGCATCATCCGCGAGGCCGTGTGGGAAAAACCCTGGGGTCACGGCCTGGCCCACAACGTCATCCC
>WGAA01000218.1 GCA_015489285.1 Anaerolineae bacterium
CTGGGGTTTGCGGTGAGGACCGGCACGCGCCTTCCGGCGTTCGAGGGGAACATTTTCACCTTCCCTTACGTCATGATACACTGGAGATGACATGCGTCAGGCGCTGGACGTGATACGTGATGCGTAATGCGTAACTTGGAGAGTGGGTTGGCGCTGTAGGGCAACCTTGTGTGCGCCAACACGCACGGGGCTAAAGACCCCGTGCTACATTGAAGCAAAGGCCGCTGGAAGCGGCCTAAGTAGAGCGCCCTACTCAGACTTCCGAAGTCTCGCAGACTTCGGAAGTCTGAACCAGACCCCGTGCTCATCGAAGCAAAGACCGCCAGAAGCGGCTTAAAGGCCCCCCCTCGAAGGGGGCTTTGCCCTAACGTAGCCCAGAGGTTTAGCTCTGGGCGGGGTATCGGCTTTAGCCCCGTGCGGACTTCAGGTGAAAGTGAAAACAATAAGGAGACGCTCATGGACGTGTTCAGGCGTTCCCCGTGGATGACGGTGGTTCTTTCCCTGCTGATCGCTTTCCTCCTGCTTTCGACCTTCGTAGCGTGTTCCCGCTCCCGACCGACCCCTTCGCCGACGCCTTCACCCCTCGTGCGGGAAGAAGCGATCCCCCAGCCCACAACCCGTCCGGAGGGCGCCCATCCCTCCCCGACGGTTCCTCCCCGGCCTTCGACGCCGAGCCCCACGCCGGTGCCTCTCCCCCCCGCGGTCATCGACTTCTCCCCGCGGCCGGGAAGTGAGGTCCCACCGGATACGCCCATCGAGATCCGTTTCAGCGCGCAAGTGGATCCCCAGAGCGTGCGCAAGTCCTTGAGCATCCACCCCCAGGTCGACGGCGCGTTGGAGGTCCGGGACAACGTGGTCCGGTTCTCCCCTCGCACCCCCTTCCCCTGGGACACGGATGTCACCGTGCGCCTGAAGAGCGGCCTCAAGAGTGTCCACGGGCTGGCCATGCCTCGTCCCCTCATCTACCGCTTCCACACGATGACGCCCTTGCGGGTGACGCGGCACTACCCGATGACCCGGGCCGTGCGCGTGTCCATCGACACGGTCGTGCGCCTCATGTTCAACCGCGCGGTGGTCCCCCTGGACCGCACGAACCAGGCGCTTTCCCCGCCTTCCTGGCTTCGCATCGAACCCCACGTGGCCGGACATGTGCGGTGGGTCGGTACCAGCCTCCTGGAATTCGTCCCCCGGGACTATTTCCTCAGCGGGACCGTCTACACGGTTACCGTCGCGCCCCCTCTCCGGTCGGTGGACGGGGCTCCCCTCCTCAGCGCGCAGACGTTCACCTTCACCACGGCATTTCCCCGGGTCGAGCGCGTGGCCGTCAGCGCGATCGACGAGTACGTTTGGCCCAACAAGCCCTTCACCGTGACCTTCACCCTGCCCATGGACAGGGCGTCCGTGGAGGAGGGCATTCGCCTGGAACGGGTGGACGACGGGACGCTCGTCCCCGTCACCTTTTCCTGGGTGGACGACCGCACCGTTGAGGTTCTGCCCAAGCGCGATTTGGCCCTGGGGCAGGTGTACCGACTTACCGTCGACACGCGAGTGCGCGCGGCCGACGGCCGGAGCACCCTGCGCTCCCCCTTCCGCAAGACCGTGCGGGTCGTTCCTCCCCTTTCCCTGAAATCCAGCAAACCCTACGACGGGCAACGGGATGTAAACCCCTACGACCCGGTGTACATCATCTTCCGCGGGATACCCGACCCGGATACCCTGCCCGACAACATTGTCATCGAACCCCAACCGCGCGTCGTCTACTCCCACACGGTTCAAACCCGTCTCATCCTCGATTTCCCCAAAGAGGGGCAGACGACGTACACCATCACCCTCAAAGGGGATATCAAGGACGTGTTCGGCCATGCCCTGGGGAAGGACATCGCCATCCACTTCACCACGGGGGATTACCCTCCCCAGCTGTGGACCAACTGGCCTTACGGTCATGTCATGTTACCCCACGGAGAACCCATCTCCCTGACCGTGCGGGAACGCAACGTGGCCGGCGTGACCCTCGGATTGTACACCGTACAGCCGGAATCCTTGCCCGACGTCTTCTCCAGGGGGGGCATGTACCGCTGTTCCCGGGAGATGCGGGGAAAGCTCCTGCGCGAGTGGCGGGTCTCCTTCCCCCAGAAGCGGAACACGTGGCACGTGGTCCACATTCCCATCGAAGTCGATTCGCGCCCCCCGGACCCGGGTGTGTATCTCTTCTGCTTGCAGGGGGAAGGGTTCAAGCCGGGGAAGACGATGGAACCCCTGTCCTACATGCTCGTCGTCTCCCCGTACAACATCACCGTGAAGAGCGCAAACAACCGGCATCTGGCCTGGGTGACGGATTTGCGCAGCGGCACGCCCGTTTCGGGGGTGAAGGTGGCCTTTTATGCCCCCACCTTCCTGGATGAGACGACGACCGATGACAAGGGGATGGCGTGGAGTGAAGGCGCCCGGGAGCATATGTGGGAGAGTGTCTGGGCCCTGGCGTATTCCCCCGAGGGGGAGGTCGTCGGCGTGGGAACGGATGGGTGGAATGAAGGTATCGGCCCGTGGGCCTTCCACCTGCCCGTGGATTACCGCAATCCCCAGGGGTTGGTGGCGTATGTCCAGACGGACCGCCTGGTCTACCGCCCCGGCCAGACGATCCACTGGAAGCTCATCGTGCGGCGGGACAATGACGGCGCGTACGCGCTCCCCGAAGCGGGGACGCGGTTGCAGCTGAACGTGATGGACCCCACCGGCGAGGTGGTGCTGCAACAGGATGTGACCCTGAACGAGATGGGGACGGCCAGCGGCGATCTGCCCCTCAGCCCCGATGCGGCTATCGGCTATTACAACATGTGGGTCGACGGGGTGGAGATGCTCGGCGAATCGACCCTGCTGGTGGCCGCATACCGGAAACCGGAGTTCGAGATCCAGATAGCCCCGGACCGGCCGGAGGTCATCGACGGGGAGACGGTGCGGGTGACGACGCGTGCCCGCTATTACTTCGGGGCCCCGGTGGCCAACGCGGCGCTGGATTACGCGGTGGTGGATGAACCCTACCATTTCACCTGGACGTGCCCCACGCCTCCTTGCCCCGATTACTCCTTCTCCGACGAGGACTGGTGGACGTGGATGCCCGAGTCGGAGCAGGGGAAACCCATCGCCCGGGGGAAGGGGCGCACCGACGCGGAGGGACGCTTCGTCCTTTCCTTGCCCGCCCGCTTGAAGCCGGAGCAGGGGAGTCGGCGCTGGAAGGTGGAGGTCGCGATTCACGATGTCAGCGGTCAGGTCATCTCCGGACGTACCTGGGTTGTGGTGCACAAGGCCGCGGTCTACCCCGGCATTGCCGTGGACCGGTACGTCGCCCAACAGGGGACCCCTGTGACCACGCGCTTCATCCTCGTGGACACCCAGGGGCATCCCGTCCCCGGGAAAGAGGTGACCTTTGTGGCCTACAGGCTCCGCTGGCACAACGTGCGAAAACGGGGCCCGGACGGCGTCTTCCGCTGGGTCAGCGAGGTCGAGGAAACGCCCGTCTACACCTCCACCGTCCACCTGAACGGGGAGGGCCGCGGAACGGCCTCTTTCGTTCCCCCCAAGGGCGGGTCGTACAGGTTGCGGGCCATCGCCAAGGACGACCGGGGACGGGAGGCCCGTTCCGGCGTCTTCATCTGGGTCAGCGACCGCACGTACGTGAGCTGGCGGCGGGAGAACAACAACCGTCTCTTCCTCGTCGCCGACAAGAAACTGTACCGGGTGGGCGAAACGGCCCACGTTCTCATCCCCTCCCCCTATAACACGCCCGTCCACGCGCTGGTCACCCTGGAGCGGGGACTCATCCGCAAGGCCTGGACGGTCACGTTGAAGTCCAACAGCGAGATCCTGGACATCCCCATCACCGAGGACATGGCGCCCAACGTGTTCCTCTCCGTGGTCATCGTCCAGGGCGCGGAAAAGGCGATGGACGGGCAGCCCTCCTTCCGGGTGGGATATGTGGAGTTGCCCGTGGATGTGAGTTCTCGCCTCCTGACCGTCCGGGTCGAGCCGGAGCGCCACACCTATCGGCCCCGGGATGAGGCCCGCTTCACCCTCTCCGTGTCGGACCAGAAGGGGCGGCCGGTGGACGCGGAGGTCGCCGTGGCCCTGGTGGACAAGGCCGTCCTGGCCCTCTTCGACCGCCCCACGCCTTTGGCCCAGATCTTCTACCGGCGTCGCGGCTTGCAAGTGCGCACGGGAACCTCCCTGGCCATTGCCCCGCGTCGGGTCCGCTGGGCCGAGGAGCCCGGTGGCAAGGGCGGCGGTGGAGGCGGCGGGGGCGTTCCCCCCTTACGGGAGGAATTCCTGGACGTCGCGTACTGGAAGCCCGCGCTGCGGATGGGACCCCACGGCACGGCACGTGTGCGGATCCCCCTGCCCGATAACCTGACCACGTGGACCCTGCTGGCCTGGGCCGTGGACAAGGAAACTCGGGTGGGGCAGGGGGAGGCGGACATCCTCGTCTCCCAGGATTTCCTCCTGCGCCCCGTCTTGCCCCGGTTCTTCACCCGTGGGGATAAGGCCACCATCGGCGTGGTGGCCCACAACCTCTCCGATACCCCCCTGAGCGGGCGGGTGACCCTGCACGTGGAGGGGGCTCGCCTGAAGGACCGGGCTACGCAGGAGTTCACCTTGCAGCCGGGCCAGAACTTGAGGCTGAACTGGCGCATCGAGGACGTACAGGGGCGGGGCGATGAGCCCACCCTGCGGGTAACGTGGCAGGGGACGACGGATGTGCCGGGGATCGGGGATGCCGTGCGCATGACCGTGCCCGTTCACTACCCCGTCCCCGCGGATGTGTTGGCTGTGGCCGGTATGTTGGCCGAGGATGGCGAACGGATGGAGGTGTTCGCCGTGCCCCCCGGCCGCGTCCCCAGCATGGGCGGCCTCCGGCTCGACCTGGACGCGTCCCTGGGAGCGGGGGTACTGGAGGGGCTGAAGTACCTGCGGCATTACCGGTGGGAGTGCTCGGAACAGACCACATCCCGCTTCCTGGCCAACGTGGTCACCTGGCGCACCCTCCGACGGTTGGGTGTGGAAAACGAGGAGCTGGACCGGGTGTTGCCCGACCTGGTGCGGACCGCGATCCGGCGGTTGCAGGAGCAGCAACACCCGGACGGCGGTTGGGGATGGTGGGGACGGGGGCGGAGTGACCCCTATCTGACGGCTTATGCCCTCTGGGCTCTCACCGAGGCCAAACAGGCCGGCTTCGACGTGCCCGAGGAGATGTGGGCGCGCGCGGCCACGTATCTCCACCATTACATCCGCTCGTACAAGCCCGGGGATCGGGCGTGGCAGAACAATCGAGCCGCGATGGTCCTCTTCTCCCTGGCGAACTACCAGGAGGAGCGGCACGTCCTCTTCTCCGGCGTGTACGCGGCCGCGGTCAACCTCTTCCACGCTCGCGAGCACATGAGCCTGTACGGAAAAGCCCTCCTGGGGCTGACCTTCGGCACCTTTAGCGAGAGCGCCCTCCTGGACGCGAACGCGGCCGAAAGCTCCCGCGCGTACCTGGAACGCATCCTGGACGAACTGGTACGCCACGCGGTGGTCGATCCTACGGGAGCCCACTGGGAGGAGAAACAATGGGACGCGTGGCACATGAATAACGACGTCCACACGACGGCCGTGGTCTTCCTCCTCCTGACCCGGTACGACCACGACAATCCGCTGAATCCCCAAATCGTCCGCTGGTTGATGACCCAGCGGCAGGGGAACCGCTGGCACCACACCCACGATACGGCCTGGGCCCTCGTGGCCCTCACCGATTGGATGGAATCCACCGGGGAGCTGCACCCCGACTACGATTACACGGCCTGGCTCAACGGGGATGTGTGGTTGCAGGGCACAATGAGCGAGGAGGATGTGGGGAAGACCCAAACGGCCTGGGCGCCCCTCTCCCACCTGGATCTCGAGGGCCTGAATCGTGTCCTCCTGGAACGGACCCATCGCGCCGGACAGCGGGGGACGGGGGCCCTGTACTACCGCTTGCAGCTCATGACCTACGTCCCCCTGGAAGGGATCCACCCCGTCAGCCGGGGGATTCGGGTGGAGCGATGGTTCACCGTCGGGGAGGAGGATACGCCCGTGTCCAAGGCCCGGGTGGGGGATGTGGTGACCGTGCACGTGCGGGTCATTGCGGCCCGCGCCCTCCACTACCTCATGCTGGAGGATTTCTTCCCCGCAGGGGTGGAACCCCTGGACGTCCGGCTGAAGACCACATCCTCCCAGGTGAAGGGCATCCGGCGTGAACGCGAGGGAAGGTGGCCCTGGTGGTACTGGTCTCCCACGCACACGGAATTGCGGGATGACAGGGCCGGGGTGTTCGAGCAATACCTGCAGGCGGGAACCTACGAGATCACGTACCAGGTGCGGGCGAGCATTCCGGGCACCTTCGTCGTCCCTCCGGCTCGGGCTTCCCTCATGTATGAACCGGAGGTGTACGGCTGGAGCTCGCCGGCGACCTTCGTGGTCGAGCCAGGAGAGTGAACAGGTCGTGGGTGCGGATGCCGCGCGTGACGCGACGTGTCCACAGGAGGACGAGAACGATACCCACGAGGATGGCAAGGTTTCCCAGAAGACCCCCTTCCGGCCCAAAGGGCCCGCCCGTCCACAGGGTGGGCCCTTCGTATTGGGTCGCGAAAAGGGTGGCGTATTGCAGGGAGAGGCCGCTGACGGGGAAGCCGAACACATTCCCCTGGAAGAAATTCCAGGAGATGTGGATCCCGATGGGCAGGGCCAGGTCCCCGGTGAGGAGGTAACCCAGGCCGAGGAACAACCCCGCCAGGATCAAGTTCGCCGTGCTCATGGGAGTCATGTGGGGGTTCCCCAGGTGGAGCAGGCCGAACACGGATGAGGTGACGAGCCAGGCCAGGATGGCCTCTCCGCGCGGCCCCAGACCGCAACAGCGAAACCCCTCGGCCAAGTTGAGCAGAAGGTAGCCCCGGGTCAACATCTCCTCCTCGAACCCCACGGCAACGAAGAGGAGGAAGGCCAGCATCCACCCCTGCCAGAAGGACACATGGGGCAGGACGACGCGATAGACCGCCACGATCCTGGCCCATCCCAGAGCCCACTCCGCAAGGAAGATGCCCGTCATCAACGCGCCCCCCAGAATGAGGCCGAAGAGGAAGTCCATCCCCCACATCTTCCCCAGGTGGAAGCCGTAATCCCCGAAGGGACGCCGATCCCACAGGCGCGCGGCGAGGGCCAGCGCTGCAAAGGTGGCCAGGAGTACCTCCCACGCGGAGAGGACATTCCCCGGTAGGGGGAGGCGGCGGTCGACCAGAAGGTTGAAGAGGGTCGTCAGCAGGAAGAGGACAAGGACGAAGAGGACCACCCGCCAGAAAGCCCGCGGGCGTCGTTCTTCCGCGTTCCAGAAAGGATACAAGAGCACGTTCATCAACGGCCTCCGTACCACGTTGGATCCCCCCAGAGGTCCTCCGCCCGATTTCTCACGTGGCGACAAGGGCGCACAAGGTCGTCTCCCCGTCCCAGTACCATGAGCCCGGACAGGCGTCGGGAAGGGGGGCCGTCCAGGCAAGCCCCGCAGCGCGGCACTTTTCCGGGAGATCGGGGGGGACGCGCAGGCGGAGGGCCGGGGTGTGGGGCAGTTCCCCCCGGCACCGGTGCCAGGTGGGCCGAATGACCAGCGGGATCGTGTCCAGGATGAGGTGGATGTGGGCGAAA
>WGAA01000219.1 GCA_015489285.1 Anaerolineae bacterium
AGGCGTCCAGGTACGTGGGTGTCGTGTCCCGGGGACGGGCCCATTGGGGGACGAATCCCAGGCGGGCGATGACGGTGAGTCCCTCATGGCGGGCAAACCGCACCACCATGTCCGGATGCTCCCAGGAATAACGGCCGGGTTCGGGTTCGTAGTACCCCCAGGGGAAGTACTCCACAATCCACGACGCGCCCATTTCCCGGACCATCTCCAACGTCCGGGCGATTTTCCACGGCTCCACCTCATCGGTCAGGCGGGTGTGCACCCCAATCTTTGGGTTGATGCTCTCCACCCGTCGGGGAGGCCCCCACAGGAGGGGGCGAAACGAGGACGCGACGAGATATCCCGCCATCCAGAGGAGCAGGATCCAGCCCAGAACTGCCGCAATGGAAAGGGGGAATCGCCCCCGCGGTCCGTGCATGGATGAATCTCCTCGTCCCACGCCAACGCCTCCGCAGTGCCTGACGCATGACGTAACGAGTAACGGAGTAACGAGTAATTGGTTGGCGTGAAGACGACGCTGTCCCTGCAGCGCCAACCTGGCCCTACGTTACGCATTACGCATCACGGATTACGAATATGCCGCCAACCTTTATCCGACCGCGCCAACGCCTCCTCTGCGCCTGACGCATGACGGGTGACGAATGACGATCACCTCGTCAGGCCGGGACACTCCAGACTCACTACAGACTTCCGAAGTCCGCAAGACTTCGGAAGTCTGGCCCTGTACTTGGAGAAGCCCTCAACCCAAGTATACTACGTATGGGTGTATTGCCAACGTTTTTGAAACCCTTTCCCGTTACGATCATCTAATGGCCGGAGGAGGGAACGATGGACCTGACATTTTGGCGTGACGTGGCGATTGTCGTGTTGGCCGTGGAAGTGTTCCTCTTCGCCATCATCCCCCTGGTCCTCATGTTCATCGCGGTTCGGGGGATTCGGTGGGGGGAAACCCGTGTGCGGGAGTACGCGGCCCGGTTCAGGCAGGAATGGCGAAAGGTTCACCGACACGTGGAACGGTGGATGAAAACCGTGCGCACGCCCTTCGAATACGCGGAGTACATCGTTCACCTGTTCAAGTAACGGGGGAGGGTCGACGATGAAGACAGCGAAGTACCTGGCAGCTGTGGTCGGTGCGGGACCGGCCGGTTTGTACGGCGCGGAATTCCTGGCCCAATCGGACGTTCGGGTCGTCGTCCTGAACCGGGACATCCGGCCCGGCGGGCTGGCCGAGTACGGGATCTACCCGGAAAAATACCGCATGAAGGAGGGGCTACGACGACAATTCTGTCGCATCCTGGAACACCCCCTCATCACCTACTACGGCAACCTCCTCGTCGGCCGGGAGGGCGATCTGTCCCTGGAGGACCTTCGTTCCCTGGGCTTTCAGGGGATCCTCGTCACCGTGGGGGCCCAGGGGACCAAGTGGTTGGGCATCCCCGGTGAGGACCTGCACGGGGTTTACCACGCAAAGTACATCGTATACCACTACAACAAACTCCCCCCGTACAGCACCTGGTCCTTCGACATCGGTCGGCGGGTGGCCCTCATCGGTGTGGGGAACGTGATGGTCGACGTGGCCCGCTGGCTCATCCGGGAGAAGAAGGTGGACGAAGTCATCGCGGTGGCCCGTCGTGGGCCCGCGGAGGTGAAGTTCACCCGGGACGAATTCGCCACCATCGCGGCCAACCTGGACGTGGCCGACCTGGAACGGGAGATCGCCCGCGTGGCCAACGTCATGCGCAGCGTGGGCCAGGATCCCGAGGCCGCGAAAGCCTTCATCCTCTCCGCCCTGGAGCGCGCCTACCCCAAAGTCTCGTCCACCCGTTTTCGCTTCCGCTTCCTCTCCTCCCCCAAACGCATTCTAGGGGATGCCCACAACCGGGTGCGTGTCCTGGAGGTGGAGAACAACACCCTGGTACGGGTGGGGGAGACGACGAAACCGCGGGGGCTGCGCACCTTCGACATGCTGGAGGTGGACACGGTTATCTACTGCATCGGCGACCAGGTCGACCCCGGCCTGGGACTCCCCGTGAAGTGGGGCGCCTACGTCACCCATCCCCATCCCCGCTTTCCCGTCGAGGGGACGTCCTATGAGGCGTACGATCCGGAGAAGGAGGAGGCGATAGAGGGGATCTTCGTGGCCGGCTGGGCCCGACAGCCCAGCAAAGGTCTGGTGGGCACCGCGCGCAAGGACGGACGTCACGGGGCCCAGGCCCTGCTCCACTACCTGCGTACCCAATCGACCCTCAGCCCCGAGGAAATGGAGGCGCGGTTGAACACGCTGCGTGCCCGCTTCCGGGAGCTGGACAAGCCCGTCGTGACCGAGGAGGACTGGTTCCGCCTGCTCGAGGTCGAGCGTCGGGAAGCGGAACGCCGGGGGGTGCCCGAGTTCAAGTTCGCCACGAACGAGGAGATGCTGCGGGCCATAGGGAAACTCCCGTCCCGCTGAGGCGCCTACCGCTCCTCCCATAGTCCCACCGGGTCGACGGGGAAGCCGTAATCGCGGATCTCGAAGTGAAGGTGGGGTCCCGTGCTGTGCCCCGTCGTTCCCACCACACCTATGGGCTGCCCCCGGATGACCCGTTCGCCCCGGGCCACCCAGATGGCGTCCAGGTGCGCGTAATACGTGCGGTACCCGTTCCTGTGGTCCACGATGACCAGCCAGCCGTACCCCTGATCGTTCCATCCGGCCCAGGCCACCCGACCCGTGTCCGCGGCCGCGACCACCGTCCCCCGGTCCGCGGCAATGTCCACCCCCCGGTGTCGGGGCGAGTACCCCTGGCTGATGACCCCCGGGACGGGGCGGATGAAGTGGCCGCTGCCGAAATCCCACGGCTCCGCCCCTTCCCCGAGAGGAAGGGGGATCAGCACACGCCGGCCGGGCTCGAGATCGTATGGGGGGGAGAGGTGGCGATTTTGGGGCATGGCCACGATGTCCGTCAGGGTGACGCCGTAGGCTCGGGCCAGAACGCGCAGGGTTTGTCCCTCCTGTACCACGTGGCATAGGGATCGCTCGGGCGGGATGAGGAGGGTTTCCCCCGGGACGAGGGGCGCGGTGGCCGGACGGGGTTCGGGGATGGCGCAGGCCAGGAGGTGTAACGGGCGGTGCAGACGACGGGCCAGGGTGAACAACGTGTCCCCCTCCTGCACGGTGTAGCGTTCCCCCGTGGGGAAGGGGTGCAACCGGAGCCGGGGATGTTCCCCTACGAGGAGGGGCAAATAGGCCCGTGTCGGGGAGGACGGTTGGGCCAGGAGGGTCGTCCCCGGCAGGCACAGGCTCACGATTCCGATCCAAAGGAGTATCAGCAGGAAGGTTCTTCGTCGCATGGGGCTCCCCGTTTTCGTCGTGTTCCCCGCAGCAGCGCGGTGACCAGCGCGTATTCCACGCATTGCATCCGCCAGCGCGAGCGAAAATCCCGGTCATTGAAGGTAAAGGGCCGGATCCCCAGCCGTTTCAACGTGCGGCGGAAGGCTTTGCCCCGTTCCGGGTCATCCTTTGCCACGTCGTCCCACATGCCGAAAAATCCGTCCACGTGCTCAGCCACGCCCCTTTCCACCAGGTCCTGAATGACTTCCTCCTCCGCGCCCTCGATGTTCATGCGCAGGATGATCACCCGGTCGTCCAGGGAAATGCCCTGCTCCCGAAGCCAGCGGGAAAGGGAGAGGGCAGGCACATCCTCGTAGGCGCGAAAATCCTCCCTGTACAGGGAAGACGCCCGACCGTCGGCAGGGGATACGTAGAGCCGGACGGTCCCCGTGGGCGGCGGTTGGTAGCAGAGGGCCGCGTGGACGATTTGCACGCAGGGGAGGTGGGCCGTGTGCGCGACCGCGTCCCGGTAGAAGGCGGTGCCGGCCTCGAAGCCCACGGCCCGCACCCGGGAGGTGTAGCGGGGGAGGACCCGTTCCACGACCCAGCGCAGCTCCCGGGCCTCCCGGTGGGTGCCCGCATCCAGGTAGAGGACACAGGGGTCCGGGGGGAGGCGGGGTGCCCAGAGGTCCCGGGAATACCCCACCAGGGCCCAACGTTCGCGGATGGCCCGCAGCCAGAGGATGAGGGTGTCCAGCGTGACGAGGAGGCTCAGGGCCCACCGTCGCGGGCGGTCGCCGGGGATGATCCGCCGGAGTGCGCGGTGAAGGGTCCAGTTCCACAGCCCCTGGTAGGGATGCCAGATGATCCAGTGGAGGGGTTTCCCCTTACCAATTCGTATCCCTTTCATATCCCAGCTCGACGAGAAGGTCCCCGGCGATCTCCTTGAAAACCCGTTTGTGTTCTTCTGTGAAGTGGTTGCGCCAATCCCCGATGGTGCCCTTGCGGAAGGTGGCGCTTTTCGTGTGAAAGAGCCGCGCGGCCACCTCTTCGACCCGGGTCGAGGGCATGGGGAGGCCGAGATATTCCCCGATCTCCCGTATGGCGTCCCGCTGTTTGTGCGCGTCCCCGCCCCCTTTGGGCCCCACCAGGTCCTCGAACCGCACCACGTGGGCGCCGTGCTCTTGCCAGGCCAACACGCCGCGAAAGCGCTCGTTCACGTCGGGCAGGCGCAGGTGTTCTTGCCCCGCCGGGGGGTCGATGCCCCGGATGGAGGTCATCAGGCGGGCGTGGTCGTCGGGGAGACGGCGGTAGTAGTCCCGCAGGCGGTGGTGACGGTCCTTGTAGGTGACGTAGTGGAAGTGGGAGACGACTACGTCTCGCGGGTCCCGGATGATGACGACCATGCGAGCTCCGCGGGCCCGCATGAGCTCCTCGACGAAGGGGAGGTAGGGCAGGTGGGCGGTGAGGTATTCCCCCGGTTTGAGGTGGGCGAAGGCGCGTTCGATTTTCTCCCGTGGGTGAAGGTAGTGGACGTGTTGACGGGAGTTGACGATGCCCATGAGGGTGAGACAGCGGGCGAGGAGGTGGCTCCCCGCCTTGGGGACGCTGTTGGCGACGACCCGGGGGGCACGATGGGCGTCGGGGTTGATGACCAGGCGCAAGCGGTGATGGTACAGGCGGAGGAGCCGCTCGATTCGGTCTCGTGTGGACACGGGCATGTCTCCCGGCGTTGGGCGGGCGTTCCTCTGTAACCATGAGAGGAGGGACCCGGCACCGGAGGTGCCGAGTCCCTCGGGTCACACGATTGAGTTGTCCGCCCGGTGAGGGTTATTTCTTGTAGGCGTTGTACGCGGCCTGCTGGTCCGCGTAGATGATGTCGGCGACGCCCACGATGGGCACGTTGGAGGTGACTTCCACGCTACCCATGAAGTTGTCGCCCAGGGCGGACATGAGCTCGTTGTACACGTCGGTTCGGTCCTTCAGGCTGGCCTTGAACCGGGTGTTGTAGCCGTGGTTCGTGCCCGCGGGGATGGTGTCGGTGAACTGGTAGGCCAGGCTGCCGTCCTTGCGGTACCACTTGACGGTGACGTTGGCCGGGTTGTTGGACACGTTCTGGACGAAGACGCTGGTGTAGCGGGCCCAGGCACTGCCGGCCTTCACCCGGTAGACGGCCGGGTAGAAGATGTTCGTGCTGCCCGTGGAGGTCCCTTCGGCCTGGTACATGCTGGCCCGCGGGGTGTTGCTGCCGCCGGCGAAGAAGGAGCGGCCCAGGTACACGGCGGCGAGGGGCTGGCCGTTGTTGGAGGTGACCCGCAGACCACCGACGAAGTTGTTGCCCAGAGCGTCGAAGACCGGGCCCGTGTGGTTAGGTCGGGTGCGGTTGCACAGCCCGGCGGGGTAGTTGGAGCAGAAGCGGGTGTTGTACCCCTTGGCCGCGTTGGGGGCGATGGTGTCGTTGAACTGGTAGAGGACCTGGCCATCGCGGTTCAGGAAGTAGACGGTAATGTTCGCGGTCTGGCTGCCCAGGTTCTGGATGATGTTACCGCCATCCTCGGCCCATTTGCCGTTGATGTAGCGGCGCTTGATGTTGGGGAACACGAGCTCCGTGTCGCCCTGGCTCAAGCAGTTATAGGCCTGGCTGAAGTCCCGCCAGAGCATGGTGACGACCGCGGCCAGTTTCTTGCCGTTGGAGGAGGTGATCTTCACGCTACCCAGCCAGCCGTCACCCGGCGGGGTGGTCACGGGCAGGCCCAGGTCGGTCAGGTCCCACACCTTGCTGGCTCCCTCCGCGATGGTGGCCCGTACGGGGTTGCCGGACCAGGCGTTGCCCGCGCGGTCGTAGAAGTAGAGTTCCACCTCCGCGTCGCCCGTGTCCGCGTTCTGCACCGCGACGAGGGACTTCTGGACGTTATTGCGGGCGGCCAGGGAGGGGCAGTACAGGGTGGTCGCGCCCATGGGCACACCGCTGTAGGCGGCGGCCGTCGTCTGGTCCGCGCTCTGTCCGCCGGTCCAGTAAATGAAGGCCACGGAAGCGCCCTCCTGGTCCGAGGAGATGACGCCCGCGCCGTTCCACCCGTCGCCCAGGCCCGAGTCCGAGGCGAGGAAGTCGACCGCCCCGCGGGAGGCGACGTTGGCGGACTTGGTGGCTTCGATGACGCCACTCGGGTTGTAGTAGTCGATGGTCACGACGGCAGAGGAATCGCTCACGTTGAGGAAGCGCACATCGGTGCTGCCACTGCCGGGGTTCGGTCCGGCCGCGGCCATGGCCATTGTGGCCACAAGCAGCAAGGCAACGACGGCTACGAGAACACTTCGAAATCGACGCATAATTTGCCTCCTTACATCCTTCTTAAATGGAATGGTGTTCTTCCGGGGGCTCGTTGCACATGCCCCCCGTTGTCCACTTTCCAGAATACACCAAAGGGGAGGGGAGATCAATACTCTTTTTGGAGTAACTTGCCCTGCGGCGAGGGAAAATCGGTCGGGGAATTCCCCTAATCCTTTTGGGTTAGGGGAAATACGGGACGTCAGGCGTCAGGCGTCATGCGTCAGGCGCAGGGAAGAGATCGGCGCTGCAGGCGCATCGTGGCGTGATGACGTGATGCGTAATGCGTGATACGTGATGCGTAACGTAGGGCCAGGATGGCGCGGCTGGGCCAATCTTGTCTCCGCGCCAGTCGGTTACTCGTTACTCCGTTACTCGTTACGCTCGTTACGCTCCCCCATGAAAGAGGGCCAGGTCGTACTTGCCGTTGTCCAGGTGGATGATGCGGTGCTCCCGGCCCGATTCG
>WGAA01000220.1 GCA_015489285.1 Anaerolineae bacterium
GTTCCGGGACGATGTTGACCAGTTTGGCGCTGATGAAATAGGTGCTGACAAGGATGGCTACCAGGACGATGGCCGCGCTGGCGGCCGTGTGTACCCGTTGTTTAGCCGCTTCCTTCTCCAGGGGGAAAAGGGCCGCCTTCCGCTCCTTTCGGGCCAGGTAGACGATTCGCAAGTACCACAGCGCGGCCAGAGCACAAGCCAGGTATATCCACTGCGCATAACCGGCGACCAGTTCCAACAAAATGCGCATCGGCGTTCTCCCCTTTGGGGCGATGATGTGGTGGGACCTGTTATGGGTTCAAGCGACGTAGAATGCCCTTGATCAGAGCGGACAGCCGAGGGGCAACGGCTTTCCCCGCTTCTAACACCTCCTCATGGTTGGCTTCCTCTTCCGCGTCGACCCGGTCCACCGCGATGTTGGTGATGGTGGAAATGCCCAACACGTGCATTCCGGCGTGGACCGCGACGATGGTCTCGTGGACGGTGGACATGCCTACCGCGTCCCCGCCCAGGGCCCGCAACATGCGCACCTCCGCAGGGGTCTCGAAACTGGGGCCCCCCAATCCCACATACACGCCCCGACGCAAGTCGATGTTCAACTCCCGAGCTACCTGAAAGGCCAAATCCCGCAGGGCTCGGGTATAGGCCCGACTCATGGCGGGAAAACGAGGGCCAAAACGCTCTTCATTGGGGCCCCACAGGGGATTGTGGCCGACCAGTCCGGGGAAGTTGATGTGATCCTCGATGACCATGAGGTCCCCGGGCCGAAAGGCCCGATTCAACCCGCCGGCCGCGTTGGTGAGAATAAGGGTCTGTACCCCCATGAGTTTGAGGACACGAACGTAAAAGGTGACCTCCTGAAGGGAATACCCCTCGTACGCGTGCACACGGCCTTGCATGACGGCCACGGGAACCCCGTCCAACGTCCCCAGGATCATCCGTCCCGGGTGCCCCTCAACGGTGGCTCGGGGAAAGTGGGGGATTTCGGCATAGGGAAACACATCCGGGCTCTGCACATCCTCGGCCAGGGGCGCCAGGCCAGAGCCCAGGGTCACAGCCACACGTGGACGATACGAGGTCCGACTCAAGATGTAATCAGCAGCCTCCTGGTAAGCCTCGAAGGTATACCCCATTCGACGTTCCTTTCTTTGCCCGAAGTGGTCTACGCTCTCGGGTGCACGGTTTCGTAGACGTTACGCAGGTGATCGTTCACGATCCGAGTGTAACGCTGTGTCGTCGTCAACGACGCGTGACCGAGAAGTTCCTGCACCTCTCTCAAGTTCGCTCCCCGTCGCAGCAAATGGGTTGCTATGGAATGGCGCAGAACGTGCGGGGTGATGTGGGCTGCGATGCCGGCCGCGCGTGCGTGCCTTCGAATGATAAGCCAAATACCCTGTCGCGTCAAAGGTCCCCCCCTGTGGTTGAGAAAAAGGACGTCCGTCGGGCGTTTGGGGTTGAGCAGTTGAGGGCGTCCCTCCTTGATATAGCGCAGGAGTTTCTGGGCAGCCAGCTCATGGAAGGGGATCTCCCGCTCCTTGTGGCCCTTCCCCCGGCACAACAACGTATCCCGCTCCAGGTTCACATCCTCGAGACGCAACTGGGCCAATTCGCTCACCCGCATACCCGTGGCGTACAAGAGTTCCAGAAGCGCCCGATCCCGCAGGGCCAGCGGTCCCTCCTCGCGGGCCGGAGCCGTCAACAAGCGCTCTATCTCCTCCTGCGATACCGCCTTGGGGAGGGGTTGACGCAATCGGGGGGATTCGAGGGCTTTGGCCGGATTATGGTGAATCACGCCCTCCATTTTGAGATAGGTGAAAAAGGAGCGGACGGCCGCTATCTTCCGGGCGATGGTCGTACTGGCATATCCTCGACCGTGCAGGAAGGCGTGAAACCGACGCAGGTCCTGCGCGGAGAGGGATTCCCACCGCCCCCCCTCGAACCCCGGCGTCGTTTCCTCCAGAAAGGCGGAGAGCTGTTCCAGGTCCCGGGCATACGCGTCAACCGTGTGCGACGAGCTGTTCCGGTAGACGAGGAGGTAATCGAGAAACATTTGAATCCACGGGTCCGCAATGGAGGCCGTCATGGGACATCCCCATTCTTCTGCATAAATGGCATCGGTTCATCCTATTGTAGCACAGCGCGAATAAAGCAACAAACCGCGCGCGATTCGCGATTTTTGCAATCCAGGACTTCCGAAGTCTGCGGGGCCGACACGTCAGGCGCGGGGAGGAGGTCGGCGCGTTGCGTAACGTCATTCGTCAGGCGTCATGCGTCAGGGCGACAAGAGGTGACCGGCGTGTCGGGATGAAGCTCGGCAGTGGGTACGTAATCCGTGATGCGTAATGCGTAACTTGGAGAGTGGGTTGGCGCTGTAGGGCAACCTTGTATGCGCCAGCACGCACGGGGCTAAAGACCCCGTGCTACATTGAAGCGAAGGCCGCTGGAAGCGGCCTAAAGGGAGCCCCCGGCTCAGACTTCCGAAGTCTGCGCGACTTCGGAAGTCTGGATGGGCCTTGACCTGCCAAAATTCGTACGGTGCTGAACCTGTAACGTCATTCGTCACCCGTCATGCGTCAGGCGCCGGTGAGGAAGTAGGCACGGCAGGTGCAGCTTGGGTTGATGACGTGATGCGTGATGCGTAACTTGAAGACAAGCTTGGCTCTGTGGCGATAACCTTGTACCCACGCCATCCGGTTACTCGTTACTCGTCACTCGTTAGCCA
>WGAA01000221.1 GCA_015489285.1 Anaerolineae bacterium
CGACTTCATCACCTCCCCCCAGGTGGAGGACATCATCCGATCCTATGGGGTGGACCGGTTCGGCCAACCCTTGTTCCACGTGGACAGGTGAGCTCATGGAGACGATTGTTTTAGGGGTGCGGGAAGCGTGGCGCCTGCTGCTCCACGGGGACCCGTATGTCCTCGAGATCACCGCGTTGACTCTGCGGGTTTCGGGCACCGCGACGGTCATCGCGCTCCTCCTGGGGATTCCCGTGGGGGTGTTTTTGGCGTTCGTCCCCTTTCCCGGCCGTCGTGTCCTGGTCGCCGCGGTGAACACGGGCATGGGACTGCCCCCCGTCGTCGTGGGGTTGGTCGTCGCCTTACTCCTGTGGCGCAGCGGGCCCCTGGGGCGTTTGCACCTGATCTACACACCGACGGCCATGATCATCGCCCAGGCCCTGTTGGCCTGGCCCATCGTCACCGGGTTGACTATGGCCGCGTTGCAGCAACTGGACCCCCGTCTGCAATGGCAGCTCCTGGGGCTGGGCGCGTCACGGCTCCAGGTCATCCTCCTGCTCCTGTGGGAGACACGCTTGCTCCTCCTCGCGGCCATCATCGCGGCCTTTGGTGCGGTCATCTCCGAGGTGGGGGCCTCTATGATGGTCGGTGGAAACATCGCCCACCACACCCGGGTCCTGACGACCGCGACGGTCTTGGAGACGAGCAAGGGGAACTTTGCCCTGGCCATGGCGTTGAGCACCATTCTCCTGGCTTTGGCCTACCTGGTCACCTACGCGCTGACTACCCTGCAGCAGCGGGCCCGTCGCTTGTAACAGACAATGCAACCTATTCTGCGCGCTCAGGACATTCAGGTCTTCTACGGTAAACAGCCGGCCCTGGACATCCCCCGCATCGACCTCTATCGGGAGGAAGTGCTCGCGATCATGGGGCCCAACGGCGCGGGCAAATCCACCCTCTTGCGGGTCCTTGCGGCCCTGCAACGGCCTCATCGGGGATACCTCTTCTTCCACGGTCGTCCTTTGCAGCGGCGGCACACCCTGGCCTATCGACGGCGCATCGCGGTGGTCCTCCAATCCCCCCTGCTCCTGAACGCGGGGGTCTACCGCAATGTGGCCCTGGGCCTGTACCTGCGGGGCCGGTGGGGGCGGGACGTTCGTTCCCGGGTATACCACTGGTTGGAACAGTTTCGGGTGGCCCATCTGGCCCAACGCAACGCGCTGGACCTTTCGGGAGGGGAGGCGCAGCGCGTGGCTCTGGCCCGAGCCTTCGTCCTCGAGCCGGAGATCCTGTTCCTGGACGAGCCCTTTAGCGGCCTGGATATGCCCACACGCATCGGCATTTTCACGGATTTGCGTCGGGTCCTGCGGGAGACGCATACCACGGTGTTGTTGGTCACCCATGACCGGGATGAGGCGCGGGCCCTGGCGGATCGGGCTATCGTCCTCGTCGAGGGCCGCATCCGTCAGGTGGGCCCGGTGGACGAGGTGTTCATGCACCCGGTGGACGAGGAGGTCGCCGCGTTCGTGGGGATGGAGAATTGCCTTTCGGGCGCGGTGGTGGAAACGAGGGGAGGGCTGTGCGTGGATGTGGGGGGGATGTGTGTGCCGGTGTCCCGGACCCTGGAGGTGGGGCGTTCGGTGCGGGTGTGCGTTCGTCCGGAGGATATTCGCTTGCAGCGGGTGCCGGGGAAGGGGGGCGGAAAGGGGACGGTGCTGGACGTGTTCCCCCAGGGGGTGCACGTGCGCTTGAACGTCCGGGTGGGGGACCACATTTGGCGGGTCCTCCTGCCCCGCCGGGAATGGCGTCAGGCCCCTGTCGACGTGGGGGCGACGGTAGACCTGGACATCGCTGCGGAGGATGTGCATGTCATTGAGGTGTGACGTCATGCGTCAGGCGTCAGGGGCTAAGGGGAAGTCGACGCAGAGGAATGAAGGTCGGCGATATGGCGTAATCCGTGATGCGTAATGCGTGATGCGTAACGTAGGGCCAGGTTGGCGCCGTAGGACCAACCTTGTCTCCACGCCATCCTTTCGTTGGTCGGTCGTCGGTCGTCATTCGTCACACATCATGCGTCAGGCACGGGGAGGAGGTTGGCGTGTTAGAATGGAGCTCGGCATCGGATACGTGATGACGTGATGCGTGATGCGTGATGCGCAATTTGGACGACAGGGCTGGCGCCGTAAGGCCAACCTGATGTTCACACCAGCGGATTACTCGTTACTCGTGACTCGTTACTAGCGTTGGCGCTTCTGGGACAACGCTATCTTCACGCCCTCCCTTTAATCGTTTATCGTCAATCGTTACTCGTGACTCGTTACTCTTTCCCCCAAGGGGTTCGGACTTCCGAAGTTTCGGCGACTTCGGAAGCCCGAGCCCATCTGATCAAATTCAGGGGTGTTTCATCTGTAGGGTGGCCATTTCTTTGGCGATGGGTAATAACTCGGCCCAGGGGCCGGTAAATCCGTCCTCGGTGACGCCGTAGTAAATAACGTACTTGCCGTTAGGTAACCGCTGGACCACGTCGTATCGCATTTTGCCGGCCCGGTATTCCACGTGCCATATCCCCATATCCCCAAACCAGGTGACCCGGTCGGGGTCGAATTTGACCGTCTCGTGTTGCTGGATGGCGTATTCCCACAAGCGCTTTGCGGATTCCCGGGAGACGTCGGAAACAATCGTCTTGTTGCGCAAGTCCCGGATGATGTAACGCCGCTTGCCCTTGCGTTCCTCCACTCCCACAATTTCCACGCCATCCGAGGGGGGAATGGGGCCTTCTTCGGCAGGTTCGGACCGTCGGACCGCAAGTTCGGAGGATTTCGCCTTTTCCTTTTCCTCCGGGGGAGGGGTGGACGTTTCCCCCGCGGCCGGCAGGGGCCGACCCGTGACCAGGGCGATGAGTTCCTCTCGCGTGGCCATACGGGTTTCGCGCCCCCGACGCACGTACACCTCCTGGTCGTCCAGCGCGTAGGGCTTCTCCTTCCCCTCGGGAACGTCGATGAAGAGGACGTGTTTGCCCCGTACCTGGAGCAGGTTCATCTGAACCCGCAGGGGAGGGACGACACGTCGGGCAATTTCCTCCTGGAACATCTTCATGGTCACGCGCGGACGCTCCACACCGATGGGGGGCTCCGTGCGTTTCGCGCCGGCCCCCACCACGATCTTCCCGCCCCGGGTGTTGGCCAGGGCAACCACATCCCGCATGATGCGTTCTTGCTCCCCTCCCTTGGCGCTCAGGCGCTTGTGGAAGGCCACGGTCTCGCTCTCGCCGATTTTGCGCACCGCGGCGAGGGGGTCGCGGGAGGTTCGGGCCCGAGGTTTGCGCACCCGGTCGAATTCGTCACTTTCGAAGACGGCTTTGATAGCCTCGAACGTGGGGGCTTCCAGCGCGATCTCCGTGGGGCGGTCGCCGATGCCCAGGCGGTTCTTGTCCTGGGGGTCGGCTTCCAGGGAGTGGGCGTCGGAGCCCTGGATGAGGTGCATCCGTCGGGGGTATTCGGGCTTGGAGCCGTCGAAAAAGCGGGCCGTCGAGTGGCGACTGCGACTGCCCAAATCGGTGACTTCCAGGGCGTGTAAGTTCGGATCCTGGGTGTAGGCGATGCGGGTTTGGCCGCCGATGCCCAGTCCGCGCATCATGACCCCGTGGGTACTGTTCGCGTGGGCCGCGATGACCAGGCCGCCCTCCTCCCGGATCAGGCGGTACGCGGTCAACACATCCTCGGTCGCGCCCACGGTCGTCGATCCGGCTTCCAGCTTCTCCACGGGAACACCCAACCGGAGGAGGAGCAGCTCCAGCTTGCGAATGGGGGTATCGGGGGGGAAGATGCCCAGGATGTGGAACCCCAGGGCTGCTGTGAATTCGAACCCCGGTAACACCAGAATCTTGTCCAACAATTCCCTGTACGCTTCCAGGCGTTCCTTCTCCTCGGGCAGGATCCGTCCCTCCTTCTCCAGCCATTCCAGGCGCCGGAGTTCCTCCTTGAAACGCGCGTAACCGGCCACCGTGTTGTGGTCCGTCATGGCCACGATGTCCAGATCCTTTGCTTCTGCAGCCTGCAACCAGTCCAAAAAGGTAACATCGGGGTCACGCCAATCCTCCGATGCCGGGGTGTGCAGGTGTAAATCCATCAAATACCATCGTCGTCGTGGTTTATTACGACTTCGTCTTCGACTCACCATTGTACTCCTTTGCTCGATTCGGTTGTTAATGTGCCACCCTACAGAACGCGTGCCCCCGGGCACGCGGGCAAAGCCAACTCATTATACCGATACGCAACAAAAAGGGAAAACGATGGAACGGGGTATCCGGGTGCCCCATCCTTCCCCTTTCAAACGCTCATGATGACTAGGCCGGATGGGAGTTTGGGGTAGAAGTAGGTGGCCTTGGGTGGGGCGACCAGGCGGGCGTCCGCGATGGCCTGGAGCTGGGCCAGGCTGGTGGGGGCGACGAACGCAACCATACCCCAGCGGCCCTCTCGCACCTCTCGCAGGAGGACGTCCGTGTCCGGCCGGAAGCGGATGACCCGCTTTTGCTCCGCGGGCGCGTCCCCAATGCCGATGGCCGGCCCCAGGATGAACCGTTGCAGGTGGTACACGGCCAGTTCCCCGATGGGCGGGGGAACCGCGGCCAGGTGCTCCTGGACGTAGGGACGGTCCATCCGCAGGTGGAGCTTGTACCCCGTGCCCGAGGGGAAGACGAGCGCGAGGTTGGATTCCCCCGGCGGCAGTTGCTGCACCCAGCGGAGGAGGCGCTCGTCGGCAGGCATGGGAGTGATGTCGTAGGCCCGGGCCGCGACGCGGAGGACCCGCTCCCGGTCGATGTTCAGGGAGGGGCGCAGGGCGCGGTGGGTGGGGAGGATGGTCACCCCCGGGTCTTCCAGCGCGGCCACGTAGAGGAACGCGTAGTCGTACGGCTGGCCGAGGGGGGCCTGGGGATGGCGTTCCCGCATCCAGCGCTGGTAGTTCAGCGCGGTCTCGTAGCGGTGATGTCCGTCGGCCACGTAGAAAGTCTTGGTGGAGAGGAAGGCGCTCAACCGGTCGACCTGGGAAGGGGCGTGCAGGACCCACAGGGTGTGTTCCACGCCTTCGTCGTCCACGAAGGTGGCGTGGGGATGCGCGTGGGTAACCTCCCGCAGGAGGGAACGGACGGCCCCGTCGGCGTCGCTGAAGAGCGCGAAGATGGGACTGAAGTGGGCACGCGCGGCCTTGAGCAGGGCCAGGCGGTCCGCTTTGGCCGTGGGAAAGGTCTGCTCGTGGGGCAGAATGCCCTGTCCCCAAGGCCGCAGGAGGAGGCGACCGATGACGCCGAGTCGCTCCATCTCCTCTCCCCCGGGGGTGCGGAAGCGCTGTCGCAGGATGTAGAAGGCCGGGGTTTCGTCCCGGCGCAGGATGCCCTCGGCTTGCCAGGCGTGCAAGGTGCGGGCCGCCTCCCCGTACGCGTCGGGGGAGGTGGGGAGATCGCCCGTGGGGTCCCCGAGGATGATGCGGATGATGTTGTACGGGTGGCGTTCCATGAACGTCCGGCGGGCGCGGGCGTCGATCACATCGTAGGGTGGGGTCAGGACGCGCGCCAGGGGAATGTGGGGCGCGTAGCGCCACCCCCGGAAGGGGGCAAAGCGCGCCACCTCCCCCTCCCGTCGGTCCTCTTGTGCGGTTGGGTGTTGGGTGCGGGTCGTGTGAATCACGTGACTCTCCCTGCGTCAATCGAGGTATCCGGTCTTCAGGGCCAGCTCCGCGTTGAGGATGGACGCTCCGGCGGCCCCCCGGATGGTGTTGTGTCCCAGCAGGACGAATTTGTAATCGAAAATGGGGTCGGGGCGGACGCGCCCCACCGTCGTTGCCATGCCTCCTCCCGCATCCCGGTCCAGCCGCGGTTGGGGACGGTCGACCTCCTCGCGCACGATGATGGCCGGATCCGGGGCCGTGGGCAATCCCAGCTCCTGGGGCACCCCGCGGAAGGTGCGGAAGGCCTCCTTGACCTCGGCCAGGGTGGCCCGGCGTTTCAGTTTGACCACGACGGCTTCCGTGTGGCCGTCGGTGACGGGGACCCGGTGGACGGCCGCGCTGAGGCGGATATCCGCGAATTCCACGCCATCCCCCGTGTACCGGCCCAGGAGTTTGCGCGATTCCGTCTCTATCTTCTCCTCTTCGTTGCGGATGTAAGGGATGAGGTTGTCGATGATGTCCAGGGAGGGGACCCCCGGGTAGCCCGCGCCGCTGAGGGCCTGCAAGGTGGTGACGATGACCGCTTCCAGGCCGAACGCGTCGTGCAGGGGCTTGAGCGCGGAGACGAGGTGAATGGTGGAGCAGTTGGGATTGGTGACCACGTAGCCCGACCATCCCCGGCGTTTCTGCTGCACGCGCACCAGGGCCAGGTGGTCCGGGTTCACCTCGGGGATGACGAGGGGGACGTCGGGTTCCATGCGCAGGGCCGACGCGTTGGAGAAGACGGGGAATCCGGCCGCGGCGAAGCGGGGCTCGACCTCGCGGGCCCGACTCGCGGGGAGCGCGGAGAAGATGATGTCGCACGTGCCGGCCAGCGCTTCGGGGTCCGCGGGGAGGACGACCCGGTCGGCCAGGGCTTCCGGGAGGGGGGTGTTGAGGATCCAGCGGGTGGCTTCCCCGTACGTTTGCCCCGCGGAACGACTGGAGGCCGCCAGGGCCGTGATCTCGAACCAGGGGTGATGTTCCAGCAGTTGTACGAACCGCTGTCCTACGGCGCCCGTTGCGCCCAGAATGCCGACACGCAAACGTCTTTCTGCCATGTTACACCTCGCGCCAATGGATTACAGGATGGGAAGAACGTTCGGAAATGTATAGGGCCTTAGGCACGGGGCTAAAGAGATACTGTTGGCAAACGTTTTGCACAGCGAGATTCGCACGGCGCTGAACCGCCGTGCTCATTAAAGCGAAGCCCTCCGGGCTTGCTTGCGTGAGGCCGCAGGCCTTCGCTATGATGAGCCGGGCGGTTTAGCGCCCGGCGCTACGCCGAAAAAATCCCAGGTGCTTTGAATTGTCGATCTCTCGGGTGAGAGCACAATGGGTTTGCCAACAATATCCTAAAGACCCCGTGCTACATCGAAGCAAAGGCCGCTGGAAGCGGCCCCCGGCCAGACTTCCGAAGTCGCGCAGACTTCGGAAGTCTGGGGTGCCCCGGCCTGACAGGGAGATTATTCACACCGAGTATCCACGGACAGGGTGGGAGTACCGTTCGCGTCGACGCGCAGGTGTACCGTCCACGTACACGTACAACTTCCCGTGGGCCCGCTCACCCGGGCCCGATATGTGCCGTCGAGGGTGATGTCCTCACCGCTGAGGAACCGGTCGGGAAGCCCTCGAGGAATTATACGTGAACCCCAGCCAATGCCAAATACCCAGCGAAGGGTCCTTCCCTCCCAGGTGGCGAGCGCGTTGGGCCGGGTGTACCCCACGCCGCCAAAGGGCAGGTTGGCCCCTTCGGGGAAGTTCTGTCCGCTCCACTTCCAGGACGCGCGGTGGGGCGCCTCCGCCGGACCCGAACGCCAGGACATGCGGGCTTCCTGGATGACACGACAGGCGCGGGGGTTGCTCCCCTCCTGCAGGTGGGCCGTCACCCCGACCTGGTAGCGGATGATACGGCCGCCATCCACGGAACCCACATCCAGGCCCAGCGCCTGGTGCTCCTCATCCTCCCAGGGAAGGGCGAAGGGGGACGGGCCGCTCCGCTGCACCTCCATGGACGCGCAGCCACACGCGCTCTGTTCCTCCCAGCGATGGGCCGACACGTCGAGCACGTACACGGCTTCATCCTTCTGGCCGGACGCATCCGTCACCTCCAGGCGGACGACGTGCGTCCCCGGTCCAAAGGTGTGCCGGATGACCGGCCCGGTAGCCGTCTCCCCGTTCCCCAGATCCCACCGGTACGTCTCGATGTCGCCGTCCAGGTCCACACTCTCCCGCGCGTCCAGGCGGACGGTGTTGCCTTCCTCGAAGGTCGCGCTGGCCTGAGCGACCGGCGCGTGGTGCAGGAAGGTGGAGCGCACGACCTCCCCGATGGCCCCTTCGGCCGTCCACAGGCGCCCGCGCAGGTACAAGGTGGTCAGGGGGATGCGGGACGCATCCCAGAAGAGGAGAAACACGCCGTCCTCGGGGAAGTTCTCCATATCCGCCGTGGTGGCAATGGGGACCCACCGTTGCCCATCCCAGTAGGCGACATCCCCACCGGTCACCTCCTCGTGGTCCAACGTGTGGAGGATGAGGACCGCGCGTCCCGGCAACCCCTCGTTCCGCTCGGAACCGGGCCAGGTGAGGAGGACCTGGGGCGCGGCGGGCATGTCCACGGAGAGGGAGCCCCGGGCGACCGGAGCCCGATGCCCCAGCCAGGGAAAGTACGCGGGCAGAGGACGCAGGGGAAGGTTCAGGGTGACGACCTCGGCCTGGGGCATGTCCGGGGCCTGCGCCCGCAGGGTGATGCGGTTGGTTCCGCCCAGGGGGGCCGTGGGCGGAACGTGAAAGGTCACGGTGATGCGCTCCCGGGCCCCCGGTTCCAGGGTCGGGAGCTCCGACGGGGCGAGTGTGGCCCCCCATCCGGCCTCGTCCGTTACCGTCAGGGTCGGCCGTGCGGGCACATAGCCCACGTTCACCACGTCCCACACCCAGGTGAGATCGGCCCCCGGG
>WGAA01000222.1 GCA_015489285.1 Anaerolineae bacterium
CTTCCCGGAAGAAGACCCGTTCGATGGTACGTTCCATGTCCCGGCCGATGTTTTGCCCGTCTTCACCGAAAACTCGGATGTCCACGACGCGGGGGTCGAAAGGGGATAGGCGGATGTGAACGCCGCCCACGGCCGGGCTCACCCGTGTGTAATAACGGGCGACCGGGATGGCTACGGAATGGGTATCCCACACGTTGATCCCCGCGGACGGGAGTCCTGCAATGAGCGCGCGCTTTAACATGCGAGATCCCCGGTGGGGGTCCCGGTTCATGACCACGTAAGCGCCTTCCGGGTAAATGGCTCCCAAGGCGATACCCAATTTGGCGCACAGTTCTGGGGTGAGGTCCACGTTGACCACGCCGGTGATACCAAAACGGCCGAAAAGGCTACGCCGTCCCCTCGTCCCCCAAACCAGGCTTTCCCGCACAACGGCCCCGGATTCTATCTCCTTCCGGGGCCATATTTTGACCCCGGGGTGGATGATGGCCGCCTCCCCGACGTTGCTCTCGTCGCCGACGACGACCCCTTCGAAGAGGATGCTTCGGGCTTTGATGCTGCACTGGCGGCCGATAATGGCACCCCGGACCTCTGCGGCTTCCCCGATGTAGGTGTTCCGCCACACCACGCTCCGCTCGATGAGGGCGCGCGTGTCCACAATGGTGTAGTCGCGCAGGACGGTTGGACCTCGCACGGCCACGCCGGCGTGGAGCGTCACCCCGCGTCCCAGAAAGATGGGTGGGGTCAGATGGACCGAGTCGGCGATGTCGACCCCATCCTGGGCCCATATGCCCGGAGCCCACTCCTGTCCCAGGGGCTCCAGCTGGACTCGCCCGTGGAGAACGTCGTGGGTGGCCTGGACGTATTCGGGTATGGTGCCGATGTCCTTCCAGTATCCCTCCAGAGGGAGGGCAAAGATCCGGTCCGGGGCCTCTGCCAACAGGCGGGGAAACACATCGCGACTCCAATCGACCACTTCCCCTTCGGGGATGAAATCCAGCACCCGGGGATCACAGACGTAAATTCCCGCGTTGATGGTGTCGGAGATGACCTCGCCCCAGGAGGGTTTTTCCAGGAACTGGAGGACCCGGCCCTCCGCGTCGGTGATGACGACGCCGTATTCCCGGGGGTTGCTCACCCGATAGAGGGCCAAAGTTACCAGGGCGTTCCGTTCCCTGTGAAAGTTTAGAAGTGCAGAGAGGTCAAAATCGGTAAGGACGTCACCGCTCATCACGAGGAATGTGTCCTGGAGGTAAGTCGCGGCATTTTTCACAGCACCGGCTGTGCCCAGGGGGCGTTCTTCGACCGCGTATCGAATACGTAATCCCGTGGCGTGACCGTTGCCGAAGTAGTCCTGGATGAGGTTGGCCATGTAGGCCGTCGTCATGATGACATCGTGTAGTCCATGACGTTTGAGCAGATCCAGGATGTGAGCCAGGATGGGTTTATTGACCATCGGGATAAGAGGTTTGGGGCGTCCAACCGTCAAGGGACGAAGGCGGGTTCCCTCCCCTCCGGCCAGAATCACCGCGTTCATGGGCACCGGTCCTCCCCAAAGAAAAACCCCACCCGTGCCGAGTGGGGTTCGATGGCGGCGACAGGATTCGAACCTGTGACCCGGCGATTATGAGCCGCCTGCTCTACCGCTGAGCTACGCCGCCATACATGCCACGTTGTAGAAGAAAGGGCGAAGTCCTCGATCTCTCGACTTCGCCCTTGTGAGGTCGCGGGGGCAGGATTCGAACCTGCGACCTTCGGGTTATGAGCCCGACGAGCTACCACTGCTCCACCCCGCAGCGCTAGAGAGTATAGCACGGGTTGTTTTTCCTGTCAAGGATACGTGCTTTGTTGGTGCGACGGATTTGTGGGGGATGGCTCCCGCGAGGGAGAAGCTTCTCCCCCTCTTTTACGGGCCCTCGCGGTGGAAGAGAACGTGGAGCCATTGCTTCCACACGGGAAGGGAGGTCTCCTTGGTCTTGCCGTCCGGCCTTACCCTTTGGGGGGCCGTGTCTTCTTCCGGGAAGAGCCAGACCTCGGTTCCCGGTGCTGCCCGCCGGAGCAGGCGAGGTGCATATTGGGCTACGAAGATGTCCCCCCCGTTTGTCGCTTGTCGGTATAACTTCTCCAGCTCGTGGTAGCGGAGCTCTTCCCGTCGTACTTCCTCCTGGGCGAGTTGGAGTCGTATGTGGGCCTGGTGTCGTTCGTAGAGGAGACGGGTGTAACTGATGCCGAAGCCCACCATAATCACGAGGAAGAGTCCAACGATGAGCCACTCCAAGGTGAGCGGGCGCGAGGGAAAGAGTTTGAGTACACGTTGTTGTACCCGGTGCATGTGTGCCTTCTCCCAGGGTGATACATGAACGAAATACCTCACGTGCCCGCCGTTAGCTCAAGACAAAAACGCCCGGGTGCCGAAGCCCCCGGGCGTTCGAGGTGCCGAAGGTGGGATTCGAACCCACACGGGCGTAGTGCCCACTGCGTCCTGAGCGCAGCGCGTCTCCCGTTCCGCCACTTCGGCTCGCACGTCGGTGCTCCTGCACCGAGCACGCTCATTATACTTGTACCCCGGTTGAGCTGTCAAATTTTACGTTCCGCGGTAAAATGAGGATGTATTTCGCCACCTGGAGGGGGAATGCGCAAACGAGAGGCCGTTGAGTTAGGCAATTGGGTTCGTTCCCTTCTGGACCTGGGGGATGCGGAGAGAGCCTTTTCCCTCCTGCAGCCCCTTTTACAACGCCGCGTTCCCTTCCCCCGTCTGGAAGAGGTGGGCAGAGCCATGGCTTTGCCCGAGTTGGAGATGATGGACCCTTTCCTCGAGCGGATTGCGGCCTCCCGGGCCGAAGGGGGATGGGTGATCATTGCGGCCGCGCTGCAATGCTATCTGGAGGCCGATCTTCCCGCTGTGTTTGCCCGCACAAGGGCCTTCATCGTGCTCGCGGATGTCTGGTATGCCTGCGACATTTTCGGCGAACGGGTTCCGGGGCCCGCGTTGCTCCAGGACTTTGACACGGCGCTTTCCCTTTTGGCGCCCTGGCGCCACGATTCCAATGCCTGGATACGGCGAACGGTCGGGGTTGCCGTGCACCATTGGGCCAAGCGCACTCGCGGAACGCCAGAGTGCACGGATCGGGCCCAGGTGCTCCTGGACTTCCTCGAGCCTCTGCTGGAAGAAAGGGAGACCGCCGCGTTGAAGGGCATCGGGTGGGGGTTGAAGACCATGGGCCGTTATTACCCTGAGGTTTTGACCCACTGGTTGGAAGAACAATTGTACCGGCGGGGCAAATATCCCCGTCGCCTCATGGTCCAGAAGGCCATCACCTATTTACCGCCTCCTTTTCGAGCCCGAATTCGGTGGTGAGCGATGGGACTGGTTTTTGAGGAGTATCGGACCCGACGCATTGTCAACGTGCACAAACGGGTCGACCCCTGGTTCTGGGACAGATACAGCGCCACCCCTTATGTGGGGTGTCGTAGCGGTTGTGAGTTCTGCTACCTGCGTGGACAGCGATATCTTCCCTCCATCGACCCGGACCGGTTCGACACCCACATTCGGGTCAAGATCAACGCGGTGGAACGCCTGCGCCGGGAACTTCCCCGTTTGGAAAAGGACACTCTGTATTGCGGTGACTGGCAACAGCCCGCCGAGACCCGGTATGGCCTGTCCCGGCAGATGCTGGAAGTGGTCCTGGAGAACGGTTTTCCCCTGGTGATCATCGAACGTTCCCCGCTCCTGGAGCGGGATGTGGACCTGCTGGTGGATATCGGCCGGACGTCCTGGGTTTTTGTGCTTATCAGCATTAGTAGTCTGGACCCCCAGGTCAAACGGGCATTTGAACCTCGTAGCCCCGGCCTTCGGCGTCGGCTGAAGATGATGGAGCATCTGGCCTCCCGTGGTATCCCCGTGGGCGTGGCCCTCATGCCGGTGTTTCCTTACATTTCAGATGACAAGGCCTCGTTGCGTGATGTGATCCGCGTGGCCAGGGACCACGGGGCCTCCGTGATCTTGGCCGGCACGTTGAGCATGGAGGGCGTTCAGGCTCAGCGTACGTTGCGCGTCGTGCAGAGGTATTGGCCCCATTTGGAAACAGCGTGGCGTGACCTGTATCGCTGGCATCAGGGGAAACCCGCGTATGCACCTCCCAGGACGCACACCGCTCGTCTGGGGCGGATGGTGCGCGAGATTTGTCAGGAAGAAGGGGTGAAGGATAGATTACCCCGCTATGTTGTGCCCGGCCCCCGGGCGTGGAACAAGAAACTGGCGGAGCACTTCCACCTTAGAGCCTATGCTCTGGAATTGGCGGAAGCCCCTCCCCACAGAATTTGGGCCTACAGGAAGGCGGCCTGGTCCCTGGACGATTACCCGGGAGACGTGCGGCAACTCTATCGAGATCAAGGCGTACGGGGATTGCAATCCATTCCCCACATAGGGGTGAAACTGGCCCGCGAGGCAGCGAATTGGCTGGAAGAATCCGGGGGTGTGAAAGGGATTGAATCATGAAGCGCGTATTACAAACTCGGTTGGGTGCTCTAGTGATGTTGACTCTGGTTGCATTAGTTACAGCCATGGTTATTAAGGTATGTTTTGCCTTTAATTCGCCGATATACAAGGAGACACGTATATTTCTAACTAATGGCTGGAATACATACACCGACACAAAAGCAGGATACTCGTTTGATTATCCACAAAATGTCCACTTTAGTGTTAGTCATGACGCGGATTCGATTTATAACACCATAAACATCGCATTTGAATTGCCCATGACTCATGGTTATCAGGGGATGGTCATTAGGGTGGAAGATAATCCAGAGGAGTTACCCATTGATCGTCTTCTGGAACAACTTTACATGAAGAGAAGTCACAAGACACCACCGGGCGATTTCTCCCAATTCATAGATCCCATAACTGTCTCTGGTATGCCGGCTTTCAGAACATGTATTCTGCCCGATGTTAGTGAATTTCATGTATTCATTTTGCATGGGGCTAAAGTATATGATTTTGCTCCTGTACACGACGCTGCGGCTAACATGGACGCAAAATCTCTATCCTTGTTCTATCAGGTACTTTCGACTTTTACCTTAAATCCTTGATATATTTGGGTCAAGACATCTAGGATTTCCTCGGCACAGCGCCGGGCGCTGAACGTAACGAGTGACGAGTAACGAGTAACTGCCTGGCGTGAAGACGAGGTTGTTCCTACAGCGCCAACGTGGCCTTGAATTACGCATTACGCATCACGAATTTACGTATCACGTCATCAAGCCAAGCTACGTCTGCAGTGCCAACGTTCTTACCGGCGCCTGACGCCTGACGGATGACGAATGACGTCACGCATCACGAATTACGTCGTCAGGCCGGGACAGCTCAGACCTCAGTCTGGACCGATCTCGCCGTGGTGCACCACAATCCATGTGCCCCAGGTGCGTGGGTCGGTCAGGTGGTGGATGAAGCTTTTCGTCCACACGGCTCCTCCGAAAATAGGGCCTGCGCCCAAAATGTATTCTCGATGCCCTCCGGGGCGCGGGGAACCGTAGACGTACCCCGGAGTAAAGGCCCATGTACTTACATACACCCCCACCGCAGCCCACGGGATACCGATTTCCACCCGGCATCTATCCCTCCACCGGGTGAGCGTGGTGCCCACAAGCACGTGATCGGGGCCGTTCTTTTCCGGCGGCGTCGTCACGGAACACCCTTGTACATGCACTGATATAACATGATCGTCCTCGTTGAGGACACCGCTGTTGAAGTCTCCTTCGAGGTCGGTATCCAACGCCACGTGGACCGTCTCATCGAGGGCGGTCGTCGTGGCCACGTACAGATACCGTGTGTCCCAGGCCAGGCGGGCTCTCGGCGGGCCCGTGAACAGCCCCCAGAAATACACGTATCCTGGTCCGTACATGTATTCCACCTGCCGCCAATCCTCGAAGTTTCCATCTATGTCCAGTGGTACGGCCATGTACGGTATCACATATATGTACTCGGAGGGCCGAATGTGCGTCGTGTGCCCATCCGACACGAAGTGCATGGGTACATATTTCCCGTCCGCTTGGCCGTACGCTACGGCTCCCGGCCAGTGAAGGGTGTAGTTCTTTTCTAGACCGGGAACGCTCACGCTTTCCATGCGCACGTAACGCTTCAGCAGCCATTCCCCCGTCTTCACATCCGGCCAGAAAGAATGACCCAGGTGGGAGGACTCACCGGCCCCCCCACGCCCCCCGGAATCCAGGAGAAACCTGCCCACCAGATGAATTTCTTTCCCCCCTGCTTGATAGAGGACGCCCCAAGCCTGGCGATAACTTCCACTTCCCTCCCAACGAACATCGAGCAGGTGTAGAATCTCCAGCCTTCCATCGGCTGTCGTGCGCTCCACAAGCCGCATCCCCAAATCGGACAAGGGGCCAGATGTATCCTTTTCGTACACCCCCTGGCGTGCGGTGGTCCACAGCAGGGTCCCTTGCTGGTCAAAAAGGGCTAAATCCACCTGCCCGTTAGGACGAACGTCTTCGGGCGTGCCGTACACAGGATGGGCCAGATAGGCCAACAGCCATTCCCGGGATCCATCCCGATCCACGTCGAGATGTAGAACACTGTATGCTCGGAATTCCACTCGTCGCACAGGTAAGCGTGCTTTTCCCCTAGAAGAAAAGCGATACAAAGGCTGCAGTTGCCTTATCCAGACGTTGTAGATTTCGGGCGGTACAGGCTCGGCCGCAGGACGCGCTCCTGTGCTCGTGTATCTAAAAGCGCGGCGGTGAGGATCCCACCGGTAGTGATCGACCTTCCAGATCGTCGCCCCTGCTTCATCACTATACGCGAGATCCGCTTCCCACCGTCCGCTCCCATTCCCTTCCCGAAACGTGAGCGCTTTGGGACCGGGGTAATAAAGTACCGGATGAAGGGTGAAAGCCCAACCGGGGGCACGTTCGTATTTCTGACCCCAGTAGCCGCCCCGGAACGTAATGGCATGTCGCGAAAGGACGCGGGGCCATCCCAACAGAGCATCCCGCTCGAAGACATCGGTGGAAGAGGGGAATGGGGTAAAGAGCAGGTCATCGCTTCCGTCATTATCCAGGTCTACGCGTCGGGCGTGAACGATTCCGGGGACATCCCGTAGCCCGATGGTGGGCGTGTAGATGCGTCCCTCGAGGGGGTCTTGGGCTATATGGACTTCGGTGTTCTCCCAGAAGGGCCCGGTAGGAAGCCACGGCCACCGGTATAGCAAGACGGCGGCGTTACCTCCATCGGGGGCTACCGGAGCGACGGTGTCGGCCAGGAGTTGGGCCCCTGGGGGAAGGAGATCGCTCGGCTTTAGGATGGACGGCGAGGGGGTCGGTGTAGCAAGCGGAGGAAGGTGGACGGGCCATGTAGGGATGGGGGTCGAGGTAGGGG
>WGAA01000223.1 GCA_015489285.1 Anaerolineae bacterium
CCGTTGATGACCGGCACGGTGGCGTACTCGGCCAGCTGCAAGATGTGCTCATGGGCAAAGACCCGGGCCATAATACCGTCCACGTACCCGGAGAGCACTCGGGCGGCATCGGGCACCGTTTCCCGCTCCCCCAAACGGATCTCCTGGGGGGAAAGGTAGAGGGCGTCGCCGCCGAGATGACGCATGGCCACGTCAAAGGAAACGCGTGTCCGCAGGGAGGGCTTCTGGAAGACCATGCCCAGGATTTTCCCCTTCAACACCGGTTTATTTCCACCGGCCCGCCATTCCTCCTTTAAGGCCTTAGCCGTGCGCAACCACTCCCAGAGGACATCGGTGGGGATATCGGCAATGGAGATGAAGTCGGAAATGTGCTTCTCGTTCATGTACGACCTCCTACTCTTCGGCTAACTTGGCGTGCGCCCACTCCCACACGTAGGCGCTTATAAGCACCGCACCGGCTACGCCGGCCAGAACTCCGTCCTCACGACCGAAAACATAGCCCCCCGTCCACAGGGGCAAAACCAGACCGTAAAGGGGACGAATCCACCTCAAGCGGCCCGGCTCTATCCAGCTCAGCCACCAGACGAACCCGGCAACGACAAAGACCACAAAGGTCATCCACAAAAGGCGTGGCCCCAAACGGGCGGACAAGAGGAAGGCCAGGGCCGTTACGACAGCCCAGGCGGAAAGGAAGCCCGGCGGAAAATGTGCCTGCACGAAGGCCCAGGGTGAGGAGGCGCGCATGTACGGGAGATAGGGGATCCTTGCGGGTTCCCGGGTCCGGGCCACGTGCCAGGTCGCCATCTCCCACCAGCCCCCCCAAAACACATCGGTCACCCCCACGAGGAGCGCGACATCCACCCACCGCTCCCGGAGTACGGGCCAGGGGAGGGCCAACGCCGCCCCTATGAGGGTGGCCCACGCGGCGCTCATGTACCAGGGCCACCGGTTGAGGTGAACGTTCCAGGAGATGAGGGATAGACTGGGAACGCCCCTTGCAGGAACAGATCCCTTATGTTCGCTCACACGACCTTCCCCATGTCTCATCAATCGATCTCAACGCGCTTGAACCGAGTATACAGCACGGCAAGGGAAGGTCGCAAAGAAGGGGTTGGGGATTGGCGACGGTTTGACAAGGTGGGGAAAGGAGGGGATAATCCTCTCAACGTAGTGACCTCCCGAGGGGGCGTTGGCCCCCACCGGATGTGCTATCCCAAAAGGAGGGAGGTGATGCCAATGGATGGTAAACGTAGCAGAATGAACCGCGTCGTGGCGTCACCTCGGAACCTCCGTTAGGCGCCACGACGCATTGCGCGAGAAGGCCTACCCTCCGGGGTAGGCCTTCTCGCCGTATCAGAGGAACGGCCGGGCCAGCGCCCGCGCCCGCTCCGGCGCATCCCCTACGTATGTCGATGCGTCCAGGAGCCGACGGATTTGATCCGCGGAAAGCCACCGGGTAAGGGCGGGATCCTCCACCAGCAGCCGGGGCAAGGGATTCTTTTCCCCCCCCTCCACGGCACGCCACGCGGCCATACTGTGTTCCCGCAACCGCTCGTGCAACGCCTGCCGATCCCCTCCCGCCTTGACCGCCTCCATGAGCACCCGCTCCACGGCTGCGAAGGTGCCGTACCGCTCCAGATTCCGCCGGATGGCCGTCTCGTGAATGACCAACCCCTTCACGATCCGGGTCGAGCGGCGCACAATCTCATCCGCGGCCAGGAAGGCCTCCGCCAACACAACCCGCCGGTTCGCGGAATCATCCAACGTGCGTTCCAACAGGGAATGGGCAGCATTGTCCCACATGATCAGGGGGAGACGGGCCAGGAACCGGGCCAGACTGTCCACGTTCTCCGCGTGAACCGGGTTGCGCTTGAAGGGCATGGCCGAGGACCCCACCTGGCGACGCCCAAAGGGTTCGGACCACTCGCCAACGGCCGGGCTCTGGAGTACACGCACGTCGAAAGCAAAGCGGTACAACGTCTGGGCCAGCCCCGCCAGCGCGGATACCACCGTCCAATCCTGTTTGCGCGGGTAAACCTGAGTGGAGATGGGGAAGGCCTCCAAGCCCAACTCGGCCAGGGCCCACGCTTCCAACTGGGCCGGAGTCACCCCCGTCCCTTCGAGAAGCTGGGCGTAAGAGGCACGCGTGCCCACGGCCCCGCGGAATCCCTTCGCCCGCAACCGGTCGTGTAGCTCCCGCAACGTCCTGTAATCCTCGGCCAGGTCCTGCAACGTGACGGCCAACCGGTACCCCACCGTCGTCGGCTCGGCCGGCTGGAGGTGCGTGAACCCCATGCAGGGGACATCCGCCCAACGGTCGACCTGTTCCGCCAGGACACGTAACAAGGTGTCCACGCGGGAAAGGAGCAAGGTCAACCCTTCGCGCAGGCGCAGGACATCCGCGTTATCCGTGATGTCCGCGCTCGTCGCGCCCAGGTGCAATATGCGCCCTCCCACAGGGCATTGCTCGGCAAACACCCGGATTTCCGCCATGACATCGTGGCCGATTTCCGCTTCGACGGCCTGAGCCCGTTCCAGGTCCACGTCCTCCTGATGGGCTTCCAGATCGGCCACCTGCTCCGGAGTTACCAGACCCGCCCGCATTTGAGCGCGGGCCAGCGCGACCCACACCCGTCGCCACAGGCGCCGCCGATGCACTTCCGACCAAATTTCCCGCATTTCCCCGGAGCCATAACGCCACGTGAAGGGGGAAAGATACGTGTCATGCGTGTACATGATGCCTCCTCACCTCAATTCCCCGTGTGGAGGGGACGGCGTCCGTCGGGCCGGAGATACGAGGGGGGAACAATCCGTTCCCGCTCCCCGGGGGGCTGCCAGAAAAAGGTAATGGTCTTCGCCCCACCCCGCTGAAAGTAATCCACCCGCACGGGATGGAACCCCCGGGAGAGACGCACGTGCACGTCCACCTCATTCATCGTGTCGGGACGCAAACTCTCGGCCGCGACCTGACCGTCCACCCACAAACGCACCCCGTCGTCGGCTGCTACGCGCAATCGGTACTCCCCATCCCGGGGGACGAAAAGCGCCCCCCGCCAAATCACACTAAACGGTCCCACCACAGGTTCCGGATCGGCCCAGGCGAACAACAACGTTCGGTCCACCCGCGAGAACAAGGGAACACCCTTCCACCCCTCCCCCTGATAGTACGTCCCCCAAAGACCGTGCTGAGGGGGAGGCACGAGGAAAAGGTGGGTAAAGGGCACCGGCGTCCAGGGGCTGCCCATCCCCTGCCACTCCAGGTGAATTCCCTCGGGTGGAGGCGCGTCGACAACCACCCGCAACGCGTGCAAGCCACGCCCCACCCGACGCGGGCCCCGCCACGGGACGGCATCGACCCATATGCGGCCGTGGGGGAGAACCCGCATGTCGTACACCGTGGAACGGGGGAAGAACACACTCCCCTCCCATACACCCCGGTCCGCGGAAGGACAAGAACGGCCCCACTCCCTGACCACGTCCTCCCGCAGCGTGTGCCCATCCCCTCCTTGGCACGTCAAACGGAGTCCGCGAATGGCCTCGATATCCGAACGGGGAATACGAACCCGCAGAAACAGGGGCAATCCCCACACCCCCTGGACCAGCTCAGCCTGCGTGTGAGGGTAGTACTCGGTGAACAGCTCGAGCAAATCCTTGTACAGGGGTTCCAGGATGAACAGAGTGTTTTCGTCCACTTCATCGGTCAACGGCAGGTCCTCGACCGGCTGGATCATCCGATATTCGGCCGAACGGCCGTAGGTCAGAAAACGCAGCGGACTTCCCCAGTAGAGGGTGGGGCTCAGGTAGATGCGATGGCCGGACAAATTGGCCTGAACTTCCCGGGCGACCGCGGTCTCCATAGGAGAAAACGCGATCCACACCCGAGGGTCATGAGCCCACGTGTGGAAGAAGGCCCGAGTGTTCACCAAGGCCACGACCAGGAGCCCGCCCCCCACGAGCCCCACGCTTGCCCAGGAGGGGAACAGAGGTTTCCTCTCCTCCCGACGCCACCCGGAGAGGAGGACGTAAGGGGCCGCCCCCAGACGGACCAGGGTATCCCCGGCCAACGCACACACCGCCGGAAGCACACCCAGCGTCCGATACGCCTGAGGGGCCTCCCCGGCCAGGGAGAGCACCCCGCCGAGCAAAGGGACCACAACGCCGATGAGCAACAAGCCCCGGCGGTGGTCCTTCCAGCGGAACAGCGCGTACCCCCACCCGACGAGGAAAAGCGCGGCGGTCAGGGGGTCCAACACGGGCGCGCCGGGAATGTTGTGCCGTGGATTCCGGTCCCCCTCGACGAAGAACATGCGGACGTGTTTGACCCCGCTCTCCCACAGCGGCTCCAGCGAGATATCCGTGGGAAGGCCGACCACCCGAAGCGCCCGTGCCAGAGGTGCGGGAAGGGGATGCTCGGGTCGATACCGGGCGCGCATGTCGTTGAGAATGGAGACCTGCTTGGAGCGATTGAGAAAGGTAAAGGGATCCTTCACGTAGGTTGTGGCAAGGGGAGCAAAGGTCAGCGTGTAGGCCAGGAAGAAGAGAGCCACACCGGCCCAGGCCCGTTGCAAGAACTTGCGATCCACCACGCCCCGATAGACCAGGTAAAGGAACACGGCCAGGGCCATGAGTCGCGAGGCCAGGTAGGTGTACATCCCCAGACCCAAGAGGACCCCGGCGAGGAGAAAGTGCCCACGCCGCCCCGTCCGCGCCCCGCGCAACAAGAGCCACAAGCTCCCCATGTAAAACAAAGGCGGGGCCAATTCGTTCCACCCCCAGCGGCTCAGGATGAGGTGCCAGCGGCTGAAAACGAAGAAGGCCAGGGCGACCCAGGCGACGAAAGGACCGAACATCTCCCGCACGAAGGGGTAGAAGAGGACCAACGTCAGGACGGCCGGGATAAGGGAGGCCACCTTCAACGCGTAATAGGAGGTGCCCAACACCTTGAACACCCCGGCCATGTAATAGACGTAGAGCAGGGGGGTCTCGTACCAGCCGACGCCAAAAGGGGACCCCGGCCAGCCGCTCAAGAGGCGCAACGCGTCCCCTGCCGCGTTCGTCTCATCGACGAAAATCCCCGGAGGAATGCGATCCAGGCGGTACACACGCAACCCCACCCCGACCAGAAGGAGGAGCAATACGCCACCGACCTCCCACCGGAGCGGCAGGCTCATCCCCCTCCCTTCTTCCGCCACCGGGGGTTGAAATCCCAAGGCGTACCCGCTCAACACCAGGACGGCCAAGCCGCCCGTCCACATGTACAGGGGAAGGTGCCACTCGTGTGGCCGATGCCACAAGAGGTACACGGCCCCAAGGACCAAACCACTCCCCAGCACGATCCCACCCCACCCCCAACGGGCATAGGGGGCACCACCGGATGGCCGAGGAGCACGGGCGGGAGGGGCGAACAGGGGCTCGAGCACGGGAAAGGTCCACGCCGCGCCGAGGATGCCAAGCCCGGCCAGGAGCCATGTGTCAAGGGGGAAGAGGTGATGATGCCAGGCGATGGGGAGCCCCACGATGGCCGGGAAAAGCAAAACCCAACCGACAAACGGCCTGCGCGCTTTCATTTTTCGCTCGCCAGGTGCAACGACCTCCACAGTTCCAACAATTCTGCCAGATTGGCAACGACCAGATCAGGGCTCGTCGGACCCGGAGGCGGAGGCGTTTGCGTGACCCCGGTCAGCACGAGAACGCTCCGCAAGCCCAACCGTTTCGCCCCCGCGATATCCGTATCCAACCGGTCGCCGATCATCATCGAGCGTTCCGGGGACGTGTGCAGGCGTTCCAGGGCAAGGCGGAAGATGGGCGCTTCCGGTTTCCCGACGACGACGGGGGACCTATCCGAAGCCGCCTGGAGCGCGGCCAGAATGCTGCCCGCGCCCGGCGCCAGTCCCCGTTCCGTGGGAAACGTCTTGTCCGGATTCGTCCCGTAAAACACGGCGCCCCCCCGGATCGCGTACGTCGCCTCGGCCAACTTCTCGTACGTAATCCCCCGGTCCATGCCCGCCACCACGATATGGGCCTCTTCGGCCCTGTCCGTCAGCGGAAAGCCGTACGCGTCCAGCGTCTCCGTCAACCCGACCTCCCCAATGGCCAGCACCGGAGGACAATGGGGAAACCGTTGGCGCAGCAGATGGGCCGTCGTCTCCGACGAACCGATGACCTGCCACGGTTCCGCGGGGAAGCCCCGTTGCCGCAAGCGCTCCGCGTAACCCCGCGCGGTCAATGTACTGTTGTTCGTCACATAAGCAAAGGGGATTCCCTGTTCCTGCAAGAAGGCCATAAATGCCCGGGCCGCGGGGAAGACCTCCCTGCCCCGGTACAGGACCCCGTCGACATCTAGCAAGACGGCCTCAACGTGCAGGAGCCAGGTCGGTGCCTTGCTCATTCCTGCTCGATCTCCCGGGTCTCGACCTGAACTAGATCCCTCTCCACGTCGACCGCGGCCTGGGCAATAGCCCACGCAATCACCCCCCAGGAGCCCGCGCCCAAAAGAAAGGCAACGGCCAGCGAATGGGGATTCACGGGTATACTACCGCGCGCAATGCCGATGACGATGAGTAAAGCAGCCAACGCGGCCGCTATCAATCCCACAACAACGGGGGACAGATGTATTCGAGGGGATGATCGTGTCATTCCACGTCTCCTCCATCTCCTTGAGCTTCGCGAATATCGAGCACAACGAGCTGCAGAGCCCGTTGTCCGTTCCAATCGTTGACTCCCAGATGGTATATCACATCCACCCTGCTCGGCAAACGTGAGGCCAGATGTCCGAGCTTA
>WGAA01000224.1 GCA_015489285.1 Anaerolineae bacterium
AAGATCTCGCCGGGGAACACCTCGAGGCTGACGTCGTTGACTGCGTGGACCGCGGCGAAACGCTTGTGCACATGCCGCAAGAGAAGAGTTGGCCTCATAACATGACCTCCTGAAGTAACGAGTAACGGAGTGACGAGTAATGGATTGGCGCGGAAAGACAACGATTAACGATTGACGATTAACGATTAAAAGGGTTGGCGCGAAGACAAGATTGATCCTACAGCGCCAACTCTCCTGCCCAAATTACGCATCACGCATCACGCATCACGTCATCCGACCACGCCAACTCCCCCCTCCGCGCCTGACGCATGACGAGTAGGTCGGCGCTCGAACCCGCCCAGAGCTGAACCTCTGGGCTACGTTAGGGCAAAGCCCCCTCAAAGGGGGCTCCTTTTAGGCCGCTTCCAGCGGTCTTTGCTTCGATGTAGCACGGGGTCTTTAGCCCCGTGCGAGGACGGCGCGCACAGGTTATCTCCACAGAGCCACCCTTATCTTCAAGTTACGCATCACGCATCACGTCATCCGACCACGCCAACTCCCCCCTCCGCGCCTGACGCATAACGCATGACGCATGACGTACAGAGAAGGCCCGATCCTACCGCGCCGACTACACCGTAACTACGAACAACCCCGTACGAAGGTAACAGGAAGTAAAGCCGAAATCGCCCTACTCCTCACCCCCAACGAACACCTTCACGATCTCGTCCACCGGCGGGGGGATCAGGGGAACCCGTTCCCCCGCCCGTCGAAGCCAGCGGCCCTCCTCGAGGGGAAGGATGTGGCCGATGGGCGCGGCGGGGATGGCTTCCCCGTGCAGGCGCTCCAGCACCCGGGGCGCGGCTGCAGGATCGGCCGCGATGAGCAGCGCACCCGACGCAATCGTCCCCAGGGGGTCCAGGCCGTACATGTCGCACAGGAGTCGGCCCTCGGGCAGGACGACGACCGCGTCCCCGTCCATCCATACCCCCACATTCGAGGCCTCGGCCAGCTCCCACACCCCCGTCAACACCCCACCCTCCGTGGGGTCGTGCATCGCGTGGACCCCGCCGGCTTCGGCCGCGACCAGGGCCGCGCGAACGACGCTGATCCCCGGGTCGTGCAGGAACCCCGCGGCCCGTTCCACCACCTTCGCGGGGACCCCCCTGGCCAGGAGGTCCTCCCGGCGTTCGCGCGCGATGAGCGCGGTGCCCTCGATGGGGACCCCTCGGGCCAGGATGAGCGTATCCCCAACCTGAGCGCCTCCCGTGCGCACCAGGCGGTCCCGGGCCACCTCCCCCATCATGACCCCGATAGCCAGGGGGCGTTTCAAGTCATACGTGACCTCCGTGTGCCCTCCGACCAGGGACGCGCCCACCTCCTCGCAGGCGCGAGCCACCTGATCGAACATCTCCTCCACATCCTCGAGGCGGGTTCGCCCCTCGGGCAGGAGAAAGGTGACCAGGAACCAGCGGGGTTGGGCCCCCATGACGGCCACATCGTTGGCGTTCACGTGGACCACGTACCACCCGATCTCATCGGTGGCAAAGGTGATGGGGTCCATCCCCGCGACGACGACGTCCCTCTGAGGGGCGATGGCCGTGGCATCTTCCCCGATGTGGGGACCGACGAGCACCCGATCGTCGGTCCGACCGTAACGGCGGAGGAGACGGCTGAGCACCCGGTGAGGCAATTTCCCCGTTTCCAGGAAGGATGGTTCACCCATGACCTTTAGTACCCCCAATCCCTGGGATAACGGAAATCGATGCCCACGGTGCGTTGACTCAACTTGGCGATGACGGGGGGCATCCGCTTGTACTGGTTCCGCCGCACCCGTTCCACAATCCCCTGGACCAGCGGCCGGGGGAACCCCAACTCCACCACCTCCTCCACGGTCCAGCGGGCATCGAAGATCAGGTAAAGGATCTGGTCGGCCTCGTCGTACGTGAACCCCAACTCCCCCTCATCCGTCTGCCCGACCCACAAGTCCGCGGAGGGGGGCTTCTTGAGGATGGGTTCGGGGATGCCCAGATATGCGGCCAGCTGGCGGACCTGCCGTTTGTAGAGGTCGCCCAGGGGATTGATGGCGCAGGCCGAATCGCCGAAAAGGGTGGTGTACCCCAGGAGCTGTTCCGTCTTGTTCCCCGTCCCCACGACAAGGCCGCCAAAGGCGACGGATTGGTCGTAGAGGATAATCATGCGTTCCCGGGCCATCACATTGCCCCGCCGCCGTTTGTCCATGTCCGGGAACCGCTGGAAGAGGGGTTCCACCATCGGGGTGATGTCCACCGTTTCACTGCGGACGCCGAACCGGTCGATGACGGCCTGCGCGTCCTCCAGGCTGCTGGGACTCGACGTGCGGTAGGGCATGCGGACGGCGAGGACGTTTTCCGGGCCCAGGGCCCGAGCACACAGCGCGCACGTCGTCGCGGAATCGATTCCCCCGGAGAGGCCGACGACCGCTCGGTGAAAGCCGACTTTGGTGATCTCCTCCCGGATGAAATGTTCCAGGATGGTGGCCACCAGCTCCGGGTCGATCTCCAGCCGTTGTAATACCTCTTCACGAATGACCGGCACGATGACGTTCTCCCTCGTTTCCGAATTCTCCCTTACCGGCCGTACACCTCCACGGCCTTTTGCACCGCGACCTCCGGGGCGTTCCCCTCGACCAGGAGGGTGTGTAAGCCCACGGCCAGGGCATGGCGCAGTAAGGGCAAGTTGCCGACGGGTGGGTAGGGATAGGCCCCCTGGAGCAGCTGGTCCATGAGGGTGGTGTACTGGGCCGGCGCGCTCCAGGCACGAAGGATGTCCCCACGGGTGGGGATGTAGCCCGCCTTCTGGCTCCACGGGCCCAACGTCTCCTCGCTGAGGAGCCAGCGCAAAAGGTCCACGGCTGCGGTCCGGCGTTCCGGCACCGCGGTGGTTATCCCCAGGCCCCAGCCGCGGGCCAGGGCTCGCGGTTTGCCGTCCCACGTGGGAATGGGGGCCGCGGCGACGGTCGCTTCCTGGATCCCCTTGTGCACGTAGACGCGTGCTCGGGTATCCACCATGGGCGCCTTTCCCTCCAGGAGGGCCGTCCACACATCCTCCTCCTTGAGCGCGTGGGTGCTTTCCTCGGGGAGGATGCCACGGCGGTAGGCCTGATCGTAGAAGTTGAACACGTTGAGGAGGGCCTGTTCGTCCAGGGGGGGCTTCCCCTCGTAGGGGAGCGTTCCTCCCGCGGCCGCGTATTGCAGGAGGACGACGTCACTGGCCTCGTCCTCCGTGGTGAAGAGAATGCTGTAGTAAGGGATCCCCCCGTTGAGGAGGGCTTCCCACGTGCTGGGCGGGGGTGCGTTGAAGGCCGTCTGTTTGTAAGCCAGGTGATACACATCGGCCTCGAATTGGAGGGCCAGCAAATGACCGTCGACCGTTCCCCCCTTTCGGGCCACGGGGTAAAAGCGCTCCACCTCCTCGGGCGGAAGCAACGTCTCCAGGGGTTGAAAGATGCCCAGGGAGGCGAAGGTCCACACGTCCCCCATGTCGATGGTCACCACGTCCGGGAGGATGGAGGGGGCGACTTTGTACGCGCCCAGGAGGTAATCCTTGATCCCCCCACGGCCGTAGGGGGGCTTGACGCGCACGACGACCCGGAGGTCCGGGTGCGCTTCCTGAAACCGGGCCAGGCGTTGCGCCAGGAATTCCCCCGCAGGCGTTTGGGAGCGGGGGGAGAACCAGATCGGGGTCCAC
>WGAA01000225.1 GCA_015489285.1 Anaerolineae bacterium
GCTTTCTCCTCTCCCCCCCGACCCCCGAGCCCCGGCATCCCCTCCTCGTGCGCGTCACCGACGAACACCCGTGGTCCTATGTGCTCCTCACGGCCAACGGTCGGCCCCTCTCCTTACAGGGTCAGAAGAAGAACCCCGACCACACGTGGACGTGGTCCTGGACCGTGCCGCCGGAGGCCGTCCGGCTCCCCCTGGAACTGGCCTTCTACCGGGACTGTGATACCGGCTGCCGGGAGCGAGGGCGCGCGTTCCTGGGGGAACGTCCTGCCCCGCCCCCGTCCCGCCCCGAGATCCCGCTGACGAAACTCTGCCTGGCCTTTGCCCGACCGGACCGGGAATGGTACGGCCGACAGGGGTGGGTCGTGGACCTGACCTACGCGCGAGCGGCTGCGGACCCCTACTGGGGTATCGACGCGCTCGCGTGGCGGGTCTTCCAATACCGGCGCCGCAACCTCCGTGTCCTCGTGCGCCTCGACTTTGCCCGGGGCCAGAGCCTTCCCCCCGCGGGGGATACCGTGGCCCTGAGCGAATACCTGGACTACGCCCGGCGTCTGGCCCGAGACGCGCGGCTGAAGGGCGTATACGCCTACATCATCGGCAGCGGCTTCAACGCAGCCGACGCCAACCAGCTCGCCCCCTCCTCCCCGGTTACCTCCGAATGGTACGCCCGGGTCCTCAACGGGTACGGGGAACCGCCCGAGCACACGGACAACATCATCCACCTCATGCGCTCCGAGGACCCGCGCGTGCGCATCCTCGTCGGCCCCGTTCGTCCCTGGACGTGGGATCAGGGGGGGACACGCGCCTGGCGCACCGACGTCCCCTGGCTCAATTACATGAACACCCTCGTGGCCCTGGTGGACGAGGCCGCACGACGCGGATCCCAACACGGCATTCCCCTGGCCGGGCCCGACGGATTTGCCCTCCACGTGCCCGGCCGCCCGGAAGCGGCTATTGCCGCGGGCTACGCCCCCGCGCAAGAACCCCGGCTGGATCTGCCCAACCCGAACTGGAACGGAGCCCAACAGGGATTCCGCCTCTACCGGGAATGGCTGGACATCATCAACAGCTACCCCACCACCCGAGGCCGTCCCGTGTACATCACATCCAGCAACACCTATGCCCCCGACCTGCGCGTGCCCCCCGCGCAGAACTATCCCCCGGGCTGGCTCACCACCGCGTACGAGGTCATCCGCCAGGAACCGCAAATCCACAGCCTCTGCTGGTTTCTGGACCACATCCCCGGGGACCGGCAATGGAGGTGGTTCGACCTCACCGAGCATCCGGGGAAGCTGATCTACGCCGCGGAGGAGTGGAACCGACTCCTGCACGGAGGGGAAAGCCCATGACGCGACCCATCACCGTCCTCCTCGTGGACGATCATCCCACCCTGCGGATTGGACTGCGGACGCTCCTCCACCTGCAGGGGGACATCCTTGTGGTCGGAGAAACGGGGAAGGGGGAGGACGTGCTTCCCCTGGCGCAACGCACGCGGCCGGACATCATCATCCTGGACTGTGAACTCCCCGGCATGAGCGGACCCGACGTCCTCGCCGCCCTGAAACAGCGGAACATCCCCGCGCGCGTCCTCGCCCTCAGTGCCTACGGGGACGAATCCCACGTGAAAGCCATGCTCCAGGGGGGAGCGCAGGGCTACATCCTCAAGAGTGAAGCCCCGGAGCGCATCGTGGACGCGCTGCGGACCCTGATGCAGGGGAAGACGTACATCAGCCCCTCCCTTCTGCACAAGGCCGCACGATGGCTTTCCTCCCCGGCCCAGGCCGATTTCCCCGGAAAACTCACCGCGCGGGAGCGGCAGGTGGCCCGCATGGTGGCGCGGGGGCTGAGCAACAAGGAAATCGCCCGGGCGCTGGGGATCAGCGAGCGCACGGTCGCCTTTCACATAGGGAACATCCTGCACAAGCTGAACATGAGCGGCCGGACGGAAATCGTCGCCTGGGCCATACGCGAAGGTCTCGTGGAAGATTGAGCGCGAGCCGGAGGCCCCAGGCCTTCGCCAGGATGAGCCGGGCGGTTTAGCGCCCGGCGTTACTGGGCCGACCTTTCGTTCGTCGTTGGTCGGTCGTCGGTCGTCATACGTCATACGTCATCCGTCAGGCGGCGGTGAGGACGTCGGCGCTGTGGGCGCAGCTGGGAGTGATGAGGTAATCCGTGATGCGTAATGCGTGATGCGTAACTTAGAGCCGGGTTGGCGCGATAGGGTCAACCTTGTCTTCACGCCATTCTTTTAATCGTTAATCGTCAATCGTTAATCGTTATTTTTCCCTTAAGGGGTGGGCATGCGTTTCTGAACGCCACCCTGTAAGAATTGCCAGTTGTCCCCGAGGGCGGGAACGGGTACAGTGAAAACGAGGAAGCGACGAAACCCTGCGTTCCCGCAGAACGAGCGAAATCGGGGAGGAACATCATGAAACTACGGGGATGTTTTCCTTTGGCCTGGATACTTCACCTTCGCCCGGGCGTGCCCTCCATTTCCCTGGAACGGGCGTACAAACTGGCCATCACCTTCCTGGCCACCTTCATCTTCCTTTCCACCCTCCTCTTCATCGCCCGGGCCACCGTCTACAAAATCCACGCCTACGAACGGGGCCTGCACCTCCGCGGGGGACGCTTCATCAGCGTGGACCAACCGGGATGGCACGTCCAGATCCCCTTGGTGGACACGGTCATCATCGTTCGCGTCAACGAACGCCTGGGATACATCGAACGCATCCCGGCCATGACCTCCGACGACGTCACCATGGTCGTCTCCCTTCAGTACACCTACCGGGTCATCGACCCCAAGCGCTTCGCCCTGGACGTATCCGACCCGGAACGCATCCTCTTCGAATTCGTCCAGGGCAAGTTGCGGGACGTGGTGAACACGAAGACCATGGCCGAAGTCATGCACAGCCGGGAAGCCCTCAACCGGGAACTCCTCACCGTCCTCCAGGAAAAGGCAGCGCAGTACGGCGTGGAATTCGTCACCGTCCAGATCCAGAACGCCTCACCCCCCGACGAAGTCCTCCAGGCCATCAAGGACCGGATGGTCGCGGTGCAGCGTCAGGAGCAGGCCCAGGCCGAGGCCGCGCAGAAGCGCACCCTCGCGGACGCGGAGTACTACGCGGCCCAAAAACGAGCCGACGCGGAAGCCTACCAAATCTCCCGCATCGCCCAAGCCGATGCCCAACGCATCACCCTGACCAGTCAGGCCAAGAAGGAGGCCATTCGTGCCATCCTCGCCGAACTGGAGAACAAGGGCCCCCTGGCGGAAAAGTACCTGGACTACTTGATGACCCAGGAGCTGAAGAACAACAGCAAGTGGATTATCAGCAGCGGGGGAATGACATCCGTGGAACTCAAACCGTAGGAGGTCGCCATGCGCACACGGATTCTGGCCGGCATCCTTGGCATCCTCGGCCTCCTCCTCCTGCACACCCTCTGGCTCGTGGGAGGGCGGGCCCTCATCTTCCCCACCTCCCACGAGCACCTGAACTTCCCCCGGATCTACGCCTACCGGGACTGGCAGAGCACCGGCATTTGGGTCGAACCGGGGGACCGGATAGCCATCCGAGCCTGGGGGCGGTGGATGTACACTCCCGGCGAATACCACGGCCCCGAAGGTCACCCCAAATACCGGGCTCCTCGCGTGTATCCCATCCCGGGCGTGCCGGGCGGAATCCTCATCGGACGCATTGGGGAACGAGGGCGCCCCTTCGTCGTCGGGAAGGGCCGCGTCATCTACGCGCCGCGCGCGGGCATCCTCTACCTGCGCATCAACGACGACATCCTCAGCGACAACGACGGCTACGTTGAGGTGGAGATCCGCGTCACCCGTGTGACGCCAACGCCATCTCCATGATGTCGCTGAGCACGCCTGCCGCGGTCGCGTGGACCCCCGCGCCCCGGCCGGCCAGGACCAGAGGCTGGGGCTCGTAGTACTCCGTGTGGAACTCCACCATGTTATCCGTCCCCCGGAGCTGGCCGATGGGGGAATCGAAGGGGACGAACTGGATCCCCACGTTCACCCGGCCGTCCTCCAGGTGGGCCACATAGCGCAAGGCCTCGCGGCGGGCCCGCGCGGCATCCACCCAGGAGAAGAAGTCATCGTCCAGCGCGATGAGCTCGGCCAGCACATCCTCCAGAGGCCAGGTATCCCACTCCTCCGGGTAGAGACTCTGGACGGACACATCCTCCATCTCCAACTTCCACCCCAACGTGCGGGCCAAAATCAACGCCTTTCGGGCCACATCCCGACCGCTCAAATCCTCGCGGGGATCGGGTTCCGTGTACCCCAACTCCTTTGCCTTGAGCACGGCCTTGGAGAAGGCCACCCCGTCCTCCACGGCCGTCATCAAATACCCCAGCGTCCCACTGAGCACGCCGATGATCCGGCGGATGTGCTCCCCGCTGGCGGACAGGCGCTTCGTCGTCACGATGACGGGGAGGCCGGCCCCCACCGTCGTCTCATAACGCAGGCGGGGATACTCGTACAGGGCCATCGCCTGGGAGAGCGGCGCGGTGAGCGGCAACTTGTTGGCCAACACCAGGGCCGATTTCCGCTCCCGGGCCAGCATCAGCGCCTCCCACGTGTCCATACTCGCCGTCACATCGACGACCACCGTCTCCCGGGTCGCCTCCAGGTCCACAATGTTCTTCACGTCGTTTTGATAGTAGCCAAAGGGCAAATCGGCTATCCGTCCCCCTTCGGCCTTGGTTTGGACGACTTGCTTCAACTCCTCGTCGGAAAGGCCCTCAGGGACGACGGCCGCGCCCGTGCTATCCGCCAGCGCGACTATCCGCAGGTAAAGGCCGTAGCGCCGCTTATGATATTCCCGCCGCGCCACAATCTGCTCCAACAAAGCACGTCCCACACCACCAACACCCAACACGATCAGCGGAATCTCCCGCAACGTTTCCATCGTCTTCACCCCCTTTACGGTGAGAAAGATGACGACCGATTTACGACTTGCCCCCCACCTTCATCATGATGCCGGCCACGAGTGCGAACCCCCACAGCCCTCCCACAAGGGAACGGTAGAGGGAGGAGAGGGCCAGGGGGCGAGCCACCAGCCCGGCACCGGTCAGGGCAAGGGCGAAGGGAAAGGACAGGGTAAAGGCCAGCCACAAGACCAGCTCCCGCGTCGAAGGACCGTCCGGCCGCCCCAACCGCTTGTTCATCCGGTACATCGCCCACAAGGGGTAAAGGCCGGACACGGCGATGAGAAGGATACCCGCGATCACCCCCACATGTTCCATAGGTCACTCCCCATGTTCCGGCACGTCGGGCGGGGTAGGGGGTTCCTTTGGAGGTTCGGGGGGCGTCTCCTCCCCCTCCTCGTTCCCCTTCTGCTCCTTCTCCCCCTCCCGCTCCCGCGTGCGTCCGAACTGGCGCAAACGCATAGCCATCTGGCGCAAGCGCCGGTCCACGTACCAGTTCACCGTCCCCTCGGGCCACGTCCCATCGGGCCGGCGCTGCCCCGCGGCCACGCCCGTAAGGATCTCCAACCCCTCGTCCACCGTGCGGATGGGGTAGATGTGGAATTGGCCCGCCTCCACCGCCTCGATGACCTCCTCCCGCAGCATGAGGTGTTGCACGTTCGTCGCGGGGATGATGACCCCCTGTTGCCCCGTCAACCCCCGGGCCTTGCACACGGCAAAGAAGCCCTCGATCTTCTCGTTCACCCCACCCACGGGTTGAATCTGTCCCCGCTGGTTCACCGAACCGGTCACTGCGATGTCCTGACGCAAGGGCAACCCGGAGAGGGCGGAGAGGATGGCGTACAGTTCCGCCGCGCTCGCGCTATCCCCCTCGACCCCTTCGTAGGATTGTTCGAAAGTCAACGTGGCCGAAAGGCTCAAGGGCTTGTCCTGCGCGTACCGTCCGGCCATGAAGCCGGAGAGGATGAGGACCCCCTTGTCGTGGATGCGCCCGCTGAGCTTCACTTCCCGCTCGATGTTGATGACCCCCGCCTGCCCCAGGGACACCCGGGCCGTAATCCGGTTCGGCCGACCAAAGGTGTAGTCCCCCAGGGTGATGACGGAGAGGCCGTTCACCTGGCCGACGGCTTTCCCCTCCGTGTCGATGTAAATCACGTGGTCCAGGATGAGCTCGAGGATGCGCTCCTCCCACATGCGGGACCGGTACGCCCTCTCTTCGATGGCTTGTCGCACATCCTCGGCCTCCACCAGGGTATGCCCCCGCTCCCCGGCCCAATACCCGGCCTCCCGCACGATGTCGGCCAGGAGGCCGAACCGGGCCGTGAGCTTCTTCTGGCTGGAGGCCAGTCGACCCGCGTACATGACGAGTTCGGCCACCGCGTCCACGGTGAAGTGGGGGATATCCTCCTCCTGGCAAAGGGTGTGGACGAAGCGGGCCACATCCTGGACGTGCTCCGGGGTCCAGGGCATGTCCGGGGAGAAGTCCGCACGCACCTTGAACAGCTCGGGGAAATCCTCGTCCAGGGCGTAGAGGAGGTAATAGTACATGGGCTCGCCGATGAGCACGACCTTGATGTCCAGGGGGATGGGCTTGGGCCGCAGCCCCACGGCCGGAAGGAAGCCCAGCTGCTGGGGGATGTCCTCGATGACCACCTGGGAAGTCTTCAGGGCCCGCTTCAGGGCATCCCAGGCCAGGGGCTGGCGCAGGAGGTCCACAATGTTGAGGACGAGGTATCCCCCGTTGGCCTTGTGCAACGCGCCGGCACGAAGCATGGTGAAGTCGGTCAACAGGGCGCCGAAGCGGGCCTTGTACTCCTGCTTCCCCACCAGGTTGTAAACGGTGGGGTTGGGCTCGTAGATGACCGGCGCGCCCTCCGTCTTCCGGTGGTCCACCAGCAGGTTCACCGTGTAGCGGGAGAGGGGGGTATCCTCCCAGTGGCGCATGGGCAGGGAGGGGGGCACGTCGGTCCCCCCCGTCATCTGGGCCATGGCCGCGAGGACCTGACGCAACATGTGAATGTTGTCGATCATGTCCTGGCGGCTCGCGTCCAGCCAACGCACGACCTCGGGGATGTCCGAGAACTCTTGCCGCACGTCGTCGAAAAGGTAGGCGAGGACCGAGGCAGCCACGTCCCGGTCCAGGTTGACCAGGGCCCGCCGCAGCTGCTTTTCCAGCTCGTGGATCTGGCGCACGGTTCGTTCCAGGACCTCTTCGACCCGGTCGCGCACCGCGTCGAATTGCGCCTTCACCTGGGGCGGAAGGGCCTCGTACTGGTCCGGGGGAAGGGGCTTGCCGTCCGGGCCGATGGGGGCCAGGGCCAGCCCCATCGGCGTTTCCAGGATGGTGAACCCGTGGGCCTGCGCGAACTGCTTGGCCTCCTCCAGGAGGGACTCCCGCTGTTTCTGGAACTTGCGGATGAGACGACTGCGGTGTTCCTGGTAATGTTCCGTTTCAAAGGCCTGGGGGAGTTGCTCGACCACATCCCGTAAGAGCTCGTCCACCCGTTGGCGCAACAGGGCCCCCCGCCCGGCGGGCAGGCGGATGGCCAGAGGCTCATCGGGGTCCTCGAAGTTGAAGACGTAAATCCAGTCCGGCGGGGTCGGTCGCCGGGCGGCCATTTGGCGCAGGTAGCGCCGAATCGTCGTCGTGCGGCCGGCGCCCGCGGGACCGAGGGCGAAGATGTTGTATCCCGGGGCTTCGATGCCCAGCCCAAAGCGCACGGCTCGCGTGGCCCGCTCCTGGCCGATGATGCCTTCGAGCTGGGATAGCTCCTCCGTGGAACGAAAGGACAAGCCGGAGGGGTCCACCCGACGCCGCAGCGCTGCCGCGTCGAGCCTTCGTGGCTCCGGTGCCGGTATCGGCGTTACGCTTGTCATGACTCCTCCCTGGTTGTGGGGTATACGGGCCGTCTGGGTCACCCCTCTTCCAGACCGGTGCGATACACCTTGCGGGACCCGTAGACCCGTTGATAGTACTCCCGGAATTCCCCTTCCTTGATGGGGCGCCACCACCATTCGTTGTCCACGTACCAGCGGACGGCCCGGGCTACGGCCTCACGGGGGGAGTATTGAGGACGCCAGCCGAGCGCGCGTATCTTGCCGATGTCCATCGCGTATCGCCGGTCGTGCCCCGGCCGGTCCTCCACGAAGTGGACGAGGGAGTGAGGTTTGCCCAGGGTGTCCAGGATCACCTGGACCATGACCAGGTTCTCGATCTCCTCCCCCGTGCCCACGTTGTACACCTCCCCCAGGGTGCCCTTGTGCAGGACCAGGTCGATGGCCCGGCAGTGGTCTTCGACCCACATGTAATCCCGCATTTGACGGCCGTCGCCGTACACGGGCAGGGGTTTGTCCTCCAGCGCGTTGGTGGTGAAGAGGGGGACGACCTTCTCCAGGTGCTGATAGGGGCCCACGTTGTTGGAGGCCCGGGTGATGGTCACGGGCAGGCCGTAGGTGGTGAAGTAGGAGAGGGTGAGAAGATCACCCGAGGCCTTGGCCGCGGAGTAGGGGCTTCGCGGGCGCAGGGGATCCGTCTCCCGGGAGCGGTATCCCGGGGGGATGTCCCCGTACACCTCGTCGGTGCTCACCTGGTGGAACCGTTCCAGCCCCAGGTCCTTCGTCACCTCCAGGAGGACGTAGGTGCCGTAGACGTTCGTCTGGATGAAGGCATCCGGGTCGAGGATGGAACGGTCCACGTGGGTTTCCGCGGCGAAGTTGACGATGGTGTCAACCCCGTGTTCCCGCACGACGGATTCCACCCGCGGCCGGTCGCAGATGTCCCCCCGAACGAAGGTGAACCGGGGGTGGTCCTGAAGGTCCCGCAGGTTGTTCAGGTTGCCCGCGTAGGTCAGTTTGTCGTAGACGATGACCCGATAGTCGGGGTAGGTGCGCAGCAGGTAGTGAACGAAGTTCGCGCCGATGAAGCCGGCGCCTCCGGTGATGAGAAAGGTTTGCATGGTTCTCCCTCTATCTGGCCCGTGAACGGTGCCAATCTCGTTTCAACCAGCGCCGCAGGGCCCGAAGACGGGCCTGTTGCGCGTGGGCGTGGGTGGAAAAACTCAAGGTCATGGTCAGCGTCGGGACGAGCGCGAGCCGTTCCCGAATGTACGTGCGGTGCCGCGCGCCCCCGCCCTGCCCTCGGGTCCTCCCGTTCATCCCCGAGGTGTTCGTGACCAGGAAGGAGACGCATCCCCACTCGTACAGCCGATCCCGCACGGCCTGGATTTCCCGGGCCGCCCGGTACAGGCGCCGTTCCATCTCCGGCCCCAGCTCGTGGGCGACCAACCGGGCCCACGTTTCCCCCGCGGGATCGTCGTTGCCGCGGCCGTTGCCCAGGAGCACGGGCTGAGCCACGTGCAATGCGGGCACGACCTCCTCCACCCAAAAGGACTCCGCGTCCTGAAAGGCGGGGATGAGCACGTCGGTAAAGAAGGTCACGACCACCCGGTGGTGGGAGGAGCGAATGGAGACGAGGGCTTCCACTTGCTCCGGGTACAGGTCGAAAAACGCGCCGGGGTCGAACTCCTCCCACTCCTTCCAGACCCGGGCCAGGCGCTGTAAGCGGTCGGAGACGGTCATGACCATCCGCGCCAACGCGTTGATCCGCTTTTCCTCATCCCAGCGGGAGAGGACGCGGTAGACGGGAGCCAGGGGTCGCGCGTGCAGGTACGTGCGTACCGATCGGTCCGGCCAATCCTCTTCCAGCAACCACCACGCGCGAGCCAGCTCCGGTAACGTCCGAATCATCCCTACAGCAACCCGACCTTACTGTTATCCCCCAACGTCATCTTATACGCCTTGGGCTTGATGGGCGAACGTTCGACGACCACGTTACGCCCGATGAGGCTGTCCTCTATGCGATAGGGCACGTCGCGAATGACGGAGTTTTCCAGGACGATGCTGTGTTCGATCTCACAGTTCTCGACGAGACAGTCGTGGTAGATGGAGGTGAAGGGGCCCACGTACGCGTTGACCACGCGCGTGTTCTTGCCGATGATGGAGGGCCCCCGGATCACGGAGTTGATGATCTCCGCGCCCTCCTCCACGGTCACGTTGTGGTCGACCTTGGAGTCCCGGTCCACGTAGCCCCGTATCTCGTGGTCCATTTCCAGGAGGACGCGGTTGTTGGCTTCCAGCATGTCGATGGGCTTCCCCGTGTCGATCCACCATCCCCGGTGAATGTAGGGGCGCACCCGGTATCCGTGTTCTACCAGCCATTGGATGGCGTCGGTAATTTCCAGTTCGCCCCGCCAGGAGGGGGTGATGCTGTTGACGGCTTCGAAGACGTGATGGTCGAACATGTAGATGCCCACGAGGGCCAGGTTGCTCTTGGGATGTCGCGGTTTTTCCACCAGGCGGATGATGTTCCCCTCTTCGTCGAGTTCCGCGACGCCGTAATGCTGGGGTTCCTTCACCGGGGTCAGGACGATCTGGGCGTTGTATTCCCCGGTGCGGAATTCCTCCACCAGGGAGGTGATCCCCCCCTGGATGACGTTGTCCCCCAGGAACATGACGAACGGCTCGTCCCCCAGGAAGTCCCGGCTGATTTTGACCGCGTGGGCCAGCCCCAGGGGGGCCTCTTGCTGAATGTAGGTGATGTTCACCCCCCATTCCCGCCCCGTGCCGACCGCGGCTTTGATCTCCTCGGCCGTGTCCCCCACGACGATACCGATGTCGTCGATGCCCGCGTCGCGCACGGCTTCGATGACGCGGAAAAGGACGGGTTTGTTGGCCACGGGGATGAGTTGTTTGGCCCGCGTGTACGTCAAGGGATAGAGACGTGTGCCTTTACCGCCGCTGAGGATGAGTCCCTTCATCACATGACCTCCGTGTGGCCGTGCTTAGTATCGCTGTACGGCTTTGTCGTAGGGTGCGTCCAGAAGGACGGTGCCCAGGATGTGGGCCCGGACCCGCTCTAGGCGTTCTTTGGCCTGGAGGGCATGGGAGCGCTTGGTCGCACCGGCCTTGAGGACGAGGATGACCCCGTCCGCGCGCGGGGCCAAAATGGCCGCATCGGCCACGGCGACAACGGGTGGCGTGTTCACCAGGACCATGTCGAACTGTTCGCGCAGCAGGTCCCAAATTTGGGTGAGCCATTTGGAGTCGAGGACGTCCGCCGGGCTGACGGGCGGGGAGCCCGCGGGAAGGACGTAGAGGCCGGATACTTCGGTGGCGTAGAGGAATCCCGCGTCGGGGGCTTCCCGGGCCTGGACCATTTCGGTGAGGCCGGGGGCGTCCGACACGCCCAGCAGACGGTGGAGCCGCGGGCGGCGCAGGTCCGCCTCGACGGCCAGGACCCGATGTCCCGTCTGCGCGAAGGTGACGGCCAGGTTGGCGACGACTTCGGCCGTATCCTCCACCCGTCCGGGGGAGGTGAAGACGACGACCCGCAGCGGGCGGTCCTCGACCGCGAATTCCAGGTTCGTGCGCAATGTGCGGTAGGCTTCCGCTTCCGGCGATTGGGGTGCCGTTATGGCGACCAGATCTAATGACATGGGCTTCCTCGCCTCCTCAGGAAGATGCGTCCCCCCTGCGACTTCGATGCAGGGGGATGGCGCCTAACGTGGCCAGACCTAAAGTCCGTTCTACGGCCTCGGGTGTACGCAAGATGTCCGCCTCCACCCATTCCAGGATGAGGATGACCAGCACGCCGATGAGAATGCCCAGCACGAAGCCGGCCAGGGCGTTCATCTTCGGCTTGGGACGCACCAGGGGCACGTAGTCCACGTGATTGCGAATGGACACATCGACCCGGTCCTCCCGACGTTGCTTCTGGTTCCACTGTTCCCGATTTTCGATGAACACCTGGGCCGTGGTTTCGGCAATGAGTTTGGCCACCTGGGGGTCCCGGTTTTCCACGTCGATGCGAATGGTGAAATTGGACTCGTCCGGGTCGACTTTCATCAGGGACAACAGCTCTTGGGGGGTCATGTCCAGCTGGGCCCGCCGGATGACTTCGTTGACGATATCCTGGCTGGTGATGAGCACCTGGTACGAGCGCAGCAGGGTTTTTACGGCGTTGACGTTCCCCCAATCGATACGGGCCGGTTCCACCCGGACCTGGATGGATGCCCGGTATAACGGTTCCTGAAAGCGGCTGACCAAAATGCCCATCATCGCGGTGAGCACCGCGGTGACCAGGATGATCCAGCCTCGCTTGCGTAAGATGGCGAGATACTCGTTGAGCTCCACTCCAACCTCCTTGCCCAGCACAGACCGCGTGTCTATAAGGTATGCCGCACCGACGTATTGTACACGCGGGGTAAAGGTTCGACAAGGGGAAGTTGCGGCCGAGACTTGTCTGCGTAATGCGTGATGCGTAATGCGTGATTTGGAGAGTGAGTTGGCGCTGTTGGGACAGCCATGTGTGCGCCGTCCCGCACGGGGCTAAAGCCCCCGTGCTACATGGAAGCAAAGACCGCTGGAAGCGGCCTAAGTAGAGCGCCCTACCAAGACTTCCGAAATCTCGCAGACTTCGGAAGTCTTGATGGGCCCCGGTCCGCCAAGGTTCGCACGGCGCTGAACCGCCGTGCTCATTAAAGCGAAGCCCTTCGGGCTGGTTCGCGTGAGGCCGCAGGCCTTTGCTAGGATGAGCCGGGCGGTTTAGCGCCCGGCGCCACTCGTTACGTCATTCGTCACTCGTCATGCGTCAAGGGGTTGGCGTGTTGGGTATGTAGGCACCGGGGAATGGATCCAGGCTTTTCTGCGTAATGCGTGATTTGGAGAGTGGGTTGGCGCTGCAGGGACAACCTTGTGCGCGCCAGCCCTTTAATCGTTAATCGTCACTCGTTAATCGTTGTCTTCCCCTTAACCTCCTTATCCCCACGCCAACCTTACCCCCACGCCAGCCAATTACTCGTCACTCGTTACTCGTTTGCTCGCGGCGCACGACGCGCTCTTCCTCCCACGTGCCGCTCCCCAGGCGAACCGCGTCGACCCGTGAAAGGTCGCTCAACGGGGTGTACACCCACCATCGCTCCTCATCCCAACGCCGCAACGCGCCCAGGGCCACGAGGAACCCATGCCGGTCCAGAAAGCCCATCAGACGTCCCGGCAGCAAGGCGCCTCCTCCCAAAAGGGCCAAACGGGAGAGGGGGATTTCCACCACGCGAGCCCGACGGAAGTACAGGCGAAAACGGTACTGCCGCCAGGCAATCCGCTCCTCCCGGGAACGGGGACGCACGTACGGGGACACGGGAAGCTCGATCAGGCGGAAGCGCCGGCTCCGCCGCCAGGGCCCGATGAGGGGTTCCAGTTCCCCCTCGCGTTGCAGCGCGATGACCGTGTGCGGCTCCAGGAGGTCGAACTGGGCCCACTTCAAGGCGACGCCTCCGGCCTGGGGGTGAATCAACCCCGATGTGTCCACGAGAACGGTGCGGGCCCCCCACCGTCGGGCCCGCTGCACGAGGCGGTGCATCCCCACCACCGTGGGCAACATGTGGCCCCGCGGGGAGATAGACCCCACGAACCAGCGGGCCAAGCGTCCCCGAGGGGGAAAGGCCGTCGGCTGCTCCGGGTGGGGCAGGCGCAAAGTTTGGGTCGTGGGAGGGCCCAGGATGGATTGGCCCACATCCGCGTCGAGGAGCGCGGGCATCGACTCCTGCGCAGAAGCCGTCAACCGCTGCCACAAATACCGCACCAGCGTGCTCTTCCCCGTATCCACCCCGCCGATCACCAGGATGACCCCGCGCAACACCTCCTGGGGGATGGCGTTCCACTCATCCGGTACGATTAGGCCCATAGGCACACACTCCTGCCGCACAGACGCCCCTGTGTACAACCCTGGGGATAACCCTGAGTATAACCTGTGCACATCCCTGCGGACAACCTGGGGATATTCCCCACCCCTTGTGGATATCCCCTTTCGGCTCCTTTTCCCCGCATTCCCCCCCGACCGACCCACCACTATCCTACATGTAGCCCATCCTGCCATCTCACCCCCTACATCTAGGGCGGACGACGGCAAAATGGATATAAGAAATCCGTTCGCTTGTCCCTTCCGGGGAAAAGTTATCCACAATTCATGATAGTTATCCACACCCCCCTGTGGATAACTATACCCTTTCCTATCCCCCCTTCCCCCTGTATCTAGGAC
>WGAA01000226.1 GCA_015489285.1 Anaerolineae bacterium
CCTCCCAGGAACCCTCCCCGCCCGAAGTCGAACCCCCCAGCATGACCCAGGTCACCGTAGAAGTCGTCAAAGACATCGTCGCAGACATGATTCCCGAAGAGCAACGTCCCACGGCGTTGGCGGCGGTTGTGGGCTTTTTCGCCTTTCTCCTGGGATGGTTACTCGGTCGTGCCAGTAAATGAGCCATCCCCCGGCCCAAACATCCAGAGGAGGAGACCCGTTCATGTCGGTGATTCGTTCGGAGATTCGACCGGGAGCCTATTATGACTCCGTCGTACTGATGCAACTACAGCGTGCCCTGACAGAACTGCCCGGCGTCGAGGACGCGGGCGTCGTCATGGGCACGGACGCGAACAAGGAATTGTTGGCCCAGGTGGATCTGTTGACCCCGGAGGCGCAAGCCGCGGCCGCGGACGACCTGGTCATCGTTGTCAAGGCGGAATCGGAAGAGGCCGCGCTCGCGGCCCTCGCCCAAGTCGACGAACTCCTCAAGCGACGTCGCTCCAAGGCCAGCCAGGAATTCCGCCCCAAGACCCTGGAATCGGCCACCCAATTCCTCCCCGACGCGCACTGGGTCCTCATCTCCGTGCCCGGCCGTTACGCGGCCGGGGTGGCCCGGGACGCGCTGCGTTTGGGGAAGCACGTCTTCCTCTACAGTGACAACGTGGCCCTGGAGGACGAAATCGCGTTGAAGGAAGAGGCCGCCAAAAAGGGATTGCTCGTCATGGGGCCCGATTGTGGCACCGCGATCATCAACGGCGTCGGGCTGGGCTTTGCCAACCGGGTGCGTCGGGGCCCCATCGGCGTGGTTGCGGCCGCGGGCACGGGGCTCCAGACCGTCACCTCCCGAATCCACCAGCTGGGCAGCGGCATCTCCCAGGCCATCGGCACGGGAGGGCGGGACCTGTCGGAAAAGGTGGGGGCCCGCACGACCCTGGCCGGTTTGGACGTCCTCGCCCGCGACCCGGAAACCCGGGTCATCGTCGTCATCTCCAAGCCGCCGGCCCCTGCCGTCGCGGAGCGGGTCCTGCGCGCGGCTCGGGCCACGGGAAAACCCGTCGTGGTGAACTTCGTCGGCTACACCCCGACCACCCCGCCCACGGGGAACATCACCTACGCCTCCACCCTGGACGAGGCCGCGCGCGTTGCCGTGGCCCTGGTCCAACAGGTGGGGGAGGACGCCCCCCTCACGTGGGATACCTCGGCCTTTGCCGCGGGCCAGCGGTACCTGCGGGGCCTGTACTCGGGCGGCACCCTTGCCTACGAGGCCCTACTGGTCCTGCGGGACCTGCTTCCCTCCCTGTACACGAACTTGCACATGGAAGGGGTGGCAGAGCTGAGCAATCCCATGCGCAGCGAGAAACACACCATCGTGGACCTAGGCGAAGACGTGTTCACCGTCGGGCGTCTCCATCCCATGATGGACAACGACCTGCGCATTCGGCGCCTGCACCAGGAGGCCGCAGACCCCGACGTCGCGGTGATCCTGATGGACGTGGTGTTGGGGTACGGCGCCCACCCCGATCCGGCCTCGGAGCTGGCCCCTGCGGTGGAGGAAGCGAAGGAACAGGCCGCCCGGGAGGGCCGGCACCTCGAGGTCGTGGTAACGGTCGTGGGCACCGAGGATGACCCTCAGAACCTGGACGCTCAGGTGATGAGCTTCGACGCGGCAGGCGCCCGGGTCTTCACCGACCACGTGGCCGCGGTGCGCTACGCGGGATATCTGGCCCGCATGTTGGACCCGGAGGTGGGGACGGTGCCCGTGTCCCTGGAGGCCTTCCACGCGCCCTTCGCGGCCATCAACGTCGGGTTGGAATCCTTTGCCGAGAGCTTGCAAGCCCAAGGCGCGTCGGTTGTTCAGGTGGATTGGCGCCCACCCGCAGGCGGGAATGAGCGCCTGATGGCCTTGCTGGCGAAAATGAAAGGTCGCTGAAGGTGGTGGGGGAGGAGAGGCCGATCCCCCTTCATCCCTCCCCGATCTCGGATCTCCCTCCTCCCACAACTCTAACAAAAGGAGTGGACTCATGAGTGTGAACATCGAGCAGGCCAACGCCAAGGCAGTCGAACAGATGATGGAAGCGCGACCGGTGCTGGTCGGCTTGGGCACGGCGCGCGATGTGATTCCGGGCATGCGTGATGGCTTACTCCTCCACGCGGGTCCTCCCATTACCTGGGAACGGGCGGGCGGACCCATGCGAGGGGCCATCATCGGCGCCTTGCTCTTCGAAGGTTGGGCGAAGGATGAGAAGGAAGCGGTGGCGATGATGGAGCGGGGCGAGATCGATCTGGAACCGTGTCACGAGCACCAGGCCGTCGGCCCCATGGCCGGGGTCACCTCCCCCTCCATGGCCGTGTACATCGTGGAGAACAAGACCCATGGCAACCTCTCCTTCTCCAACCTGAACGAGGGCTACGGCAAAGTCCTCCGTTACGGCGCGTACAGCGACGAAGTGCTGGAGCGTCTCCGCTGGATGAACGACGTCATGGCGCCCGTCCTGCGCGATGCCATCGAGAAGATGGGCGGCCTGGACATAAAGGCCCTCATCGCGGAGGCCCTGCACATGGGCGACGAGGGACACAACCGCAACAAAGCCGGCTCCTTCATCTACACGGCCAAATTGGCGCCCTACATCTCCAAAGTCGCTCCCAACACCGACGTCGCCTTCGACGTGATCAAGTTCCTGGGGGACAACGCGCTGAGCGTGTTGAACCCCGTGATGGCCGCGTGCAAGGCCATGGCCGATGCGGCCCACGGCGTCGAGGGCAGCACCGTGGTCACGGTCATGGCCCGCAACGGGACCGATTTCGGCATCCGCGTGAGCGGCCTGGGCGACCGCTGGTTCACCGCGCCGGTGGCCGTGCCCAAGGGCCTCTACTTCTCCGGCTTCAGCGCGGAGGACGCGGCCGGGGACATCGGGGACAGCACCATCACCGAGACCGCGGGGATCGGGGGCTTTGCCATGGCAGCCGCTCCCGCCATCGTCACCTTCGTCAGCGGCACCCCGGAGGACGCGCTCCACGCGACGCTGGAGATGTACGAGATCACGACCGCGGAACACAAGTACTTCACCATCCCTTACCTCAACTTCCGGGGAACGCCCACGGGCATCGACATCCGCAAAGTCGTGGAAACGGGGATCACCCCGCGCATCAACACGGGCATCGCCCACAAAGATCCCGGCGTAGGCCAGATCGGCGCCGGTCTCGTCCGTCCCCCGATGGCCGTCTTCGAACAAGCCCTCTTGGCCTTTGCGGAGAAGTATGGGTTTGGGGAATAGAGGATGGGTATCTTGACGCCAAAGGAGGCTAAACCATGGATCGTGAACAATTCATCTCCACATTGGCGAGCGCGAAGGTATACGACCTGACCCAGGACTTGAGCATTTTCACGCCGCCCTGGCCCGGCGACAAGGCGCTGGAAATCCACTTCTTCAAGCGCTTGACCGGCGCATACGGTGGGGGGCAAGGCGCCAACGGTCAGCTCATCAGCTGGAGCAACACCACGGGGACCCACCTCGTCGGCGAGCGGGCCTACCATTCGGGGGGCCGTGCCCTCTCCGACGTCCCCCTGCGCGATCTCATGGGCCCGGGCGTCATCGTCGACATCTCCGACCTGGTCTCCGATTACAGCGTCTACACCCCGGAGATGATCGAAAGCCGGGCCGACGTGCGGGAAGGGGACATCCTCATCATCAACACCGGGTACCATCGCTACTCCTGGGACCAGCCGGACGTCCCCAATCCCAACGCCCAGGGGGGGATCGAGAACAAGGAATTCGGCTTCCTCGTGCGGCATCCGGGCCCCTCCATGGACTTCTTCAAGTGGGCCATAGAGAAGAAGCTCAAGATCATCGGCGTCGATGCCGGCTCCGTCGAACACCCCATGAACACCACCATCCGCTGGATGCACCCCAAGGAATTCGAAAAGGCCGAAGCCAAGCTCAAGGCCGAATGGGGGAAGTCCTGGGAGGAAATGTTCCCGCCGGAGGAGTATTACCGCCTCCTGCACATGGACGTGCCCAAGGCCCACATCCTCTTCGCGGAATCCATCGTCGGGCAGATCGACGAGCTCAAGGGCAAGCGGGCCTGGATCATGGTCATGCCCATCCCCTTCATGGAAGTGGAAAGCTCCTGGTCCCGCGTCGTCGCCTACCTCCCGCCTGACGGCATGAGCGAGGAGGAGTTCTTCCAGATGATGGAAGCGGCCCAGGTGTACGACCTGACCCTTCCCTTCAGCGTCCAGACCCCCCAGTGGGCCAACTACGAACCCCTCTCCGTCAAATACGTCAAGCGCGTGGGGGGACAGCCCTTCGGTCTGGGGCGCAACACCTCCATCTGTCGGGCCAGCTTCCACCTCTCCACCCACATGGACGGGGAGAAGCACTTCTGGGCCAACGGGCGCACCATCGGTCAGGTCCCCCTGGACTACTGGATCGGTCCCGCGGCCCTGGCCGACATCTCCGACATGGTCACCGACCTGGACGTCTACACCCCGGAGATGATCGAAAGCGTCGTCGAAGTGCGGGAGGGGGACATCCTCCTCATCAAGACGGGCTGGCACAAGTACGGCTGGCTCAGCCCCGACGCGGACGAATTCCGCTACATGGTCCGACATCCCGGCCCCTCCCCCGACTTCTCCGACTGGGTCCTGGAGAAGAAGATCAAGTGGTTGGGCATCGACGCGGTCAGCCAGGATCACCCCATGAACACCATCCAGCGGATCTGGCATCCCAAGACCTTCGAGGAGGCCAACCGCAAGCTCAAGGAAAAGTTCGGCAAGGATTGGGACGAGATGTTCCCCCTGGACAAGTACTATCAGGACACCCACCTGAACCTCTTCCCCAAGGGGGTCGTCCACGCGGAGAACCTGGGCATGGACATCACCCACCTGCCCAGCGGACGCTATTACGTGGGCGCCTTCCTGCCCAAGGGCATGGAAACCGCGTCCATGTGGGGACGTTTCATCCTCATGAAGGAAGGGTAACCATTGGGCATCGGGTAGGGGCTTGCCCCTACCCGATGTTGTATACCCATGTCGGAGGTTACACATGAAACCACCTGCCTTTAAATACTATGCACCCTCATCGGTTGAGGAGGCCTTGGCCCTGCTGGCCGAACACGGTTACGACGCCAAGATCCTGGCCGGAGGGCAAAGCCTCATCCCCACCATGAACTTCCGCCTGGCACAACCCGGCGTCCTGGTGGACCTGAACCGGGTGTCGGAGCTGGCCTTCATTCGTCCCGCGGACGATGGGGGACTCCTCATCGGCGCCATGACCCGACACGTCCAGGTGGAAACGTCGGACCTGGTGGCCCAGCGACTCCCCCTGCTGCACGAAACCATGCCCTTCATCGCCCATCCTCAGATCCGCAATCGGGGCACCTACGGGGGGAGCATCTCCCACGCGGATCCCGCGGCGGAGCTCCCTGCCATCACCGTCACCCACAGGGGCAAGATCCACCTGCGCAGCACTCGGGGCAGCCGCTGGGTGGACGCGGATGACTTCTTCGTGGGACTCTTCACCACCGCGCTGGAACCCGACGAAATGGTCGTCGAAATCGCCCTGCCTCCCCTGCCCCCCCGGACGGGATGGGCCTTCGACGAATTCTCCCGGCGACATGGGGACTTCGCCCTCGTGGGCGTCGCGGCCGCGGTCACCCTGGACCCCGCGGGCGCGGTGGAGGATGCCCGTCTCGTCTTCATGGGCGTGGGGGACCGTCCCATGAAAGGGGACACCGCGGTGGCCCTCCTGCGGGGTCAGGTCCCCAGCGCGGACCTGATCGAGGAGGCCGCGACCCGTGCGGCCCAAGAGGACATCGACCCCTTTGGCGACGTGCACGCCTCCGCGGCCTTCCGTCGACACCTGGCCGCGGTGCTGGCAAAGCGCGTCCTCACCCGAGCTGTGGAACGAGCTAACCGTTGAGACTGAGGAGGTCTACCCGTGACCGACTTACACACCATACGAGTCACCGTTAACGGCACGACATACGAGCGCACCGTGGAAGCCCGCATGCTCCTGAGCGACTTCATCCGTCACGAGCTGGGCCTTACCGGAACCCACGTGGGATGTGAACACGGCGTCTGTGGGGCCTGCACCGTCCTCTTCGACGGGCAACCTGTGCGCTCCTGTCTCATGTTCGCGGTGCAAGCCGATGGCCACGAGATCATGACGGTGGAAGGGTTGGCACCGGAAGGGGAGATGCACCCCTTGCAGGAAGCCTTCCACGAAGCCCACGCGCTCCAGTGCGGCTTCTGCACACCCGGTTTCCTCATGACCTTGAAACCCTTTGTGGAAACCCATCCCAACCCCACCGAGGAGGAGATCCGCAAGGCCATCTCCGGCAACCTTTGCCGGTGCACCGGATATCAACACATCATCGAGGCCGTCAAACTCGCGATCAAGAAGATTCACCACACGGATGCTTAACACGATAAAGGAGGTCAACCTTGGCCGGACGATACTTTGGTCAACCCATTCGGCGCAACGAGGACCCGGTTCTGCTCACAGGGCAAGCCCTGTTCACCGATGACGTGCAACTGCCGGGCATGGTCCATGTGGCCTTTTTGCGCAGCGATTACGCCCACGCGCGCATTCGAAGCATCGACGTGTCCCGAGCTCTGGACAGGCCGGGGGTCATTGGCGTCTACACAGCCGAGGATCTGGGGGACTACTGGCAACCGGGCCCCTTGCTCGTTCCCCCGCCACCCGTCGAGGGCATCATCTTCCACCAGCGCACCCAGGTCCCCCTGGCCAAGGGCAAGGTGCGCCACGTGGGAGAGCCCGTCGTCATGGTCGTTGCCGAAAGCCGTTACATCGCGGAGGATGCCCTGGACGACATCTTCGTGGACTACGAGCCCCTGGAAGCGGTGGTCGACGTGGAGAAGGCCCTGGAACCCGACGCCCCCCTCGTCCACGAGGATCTGGGGACCAACCTGGCCGCGCGCGTCGTCCAGCGCAAGGGGGATTACGAGGCGGCCCGGGCCAAGGCCGACGTGATCATCCAACGCCGCTTCTACTACGATCACGGTCTGGCCGCGGCCATGGAGAACCGGGGCATCGTCGCCCACTGGGACAAGAAGATGCAGTACCTCACCGTCTGGGACACGACCCAGGCGCCCGTCGTCATTCGCAACGGCCTGGCCAAAATGCTCGGCCTCTCCGAATCCCAGGTGCGGGTCATCGCCCCCTTCATCGGCGGCGCCTTCGGCCCCAAGATCATGATGTTCTACCCCGAAGAGGTCCTCATCCCCTGGCTCTCCATGAAGTTGAACCGACCTGTCAAGTGGATCGAGGACCGGCGGGAGAACTTCGTCGCCACCACCCAGGAACGCTACCAGGTCCACTACGCGGAGATCGCCCTCACCAAGGAGGGGCGCATCCTCGGGGTCAAGGACCGCTTCTACCACGACACGGGCGCATACGACCCGTACGGCCTGACCGTGCCCATCAACAGCCAGTGCACCCTCCTCGGCCCCTATGACATCCCCAACTACCACTCGGAGATGAACGTGGTCTTCACCAACAAGACCATCGTGACCCCGTACCGGGGGGCGGGACGGCAGCACGGCGTCTTCGTCATGGAGCGTCTCCTCGACCTGGCGGCCAAAGAGCTGGGCATCGACCGCACCGAAATCCGGCGGCGCAACTTCATCCCGCCGGACAAGTTCCCCTACAACAACGAGATCATCTACCAGGACTTTGCCCCCCTGGTCTACGACAGCGGCAACTACGAGCCCGCCCTCGACCTGGCCATGAAACTCATCGACTACGAAAAGTTCATCAAGGAGGAACAACCCCGCCTGCGGGCCGAGGGGAAACACGTGGGCCTGGGCATCGTCGCCTACGTGGAGGGGACGGGCATCGGACCCTATGAGGGCGCCCGCGTCCAGGTGGAGAGCACGGGCAAGGTGAACGTGGCCACCGGCGTGGGCACCCAGGGGCAGAGCCATTTCACCTCCTTCGCCCAGATCGTGGCCGAACAGCTGGACGTGGACGTGCGCAACATCCGCATCGTCACCGGCGACACGGCCGAATTCCACTGGGGCACGGGCACCTTCGCCAGCCGGGGCGCGGTCGTCGCGGGGAACGCGATCCACGCCGCGGCCAAGAAGGTGCGGGAAAAGGTCCTGCAAAAGGCCAGCGAGGAATTCGGCGTCCCCGTGGAGGAGCTGGAGCTGCGGGGCGGGTACGTGCACACCAAGGACGGTCGTTCCATCAGCCTGGCGGACCTGGCCGTCAAGGCCAACCCCTTGCGGGGCGCGGTCAAACCGGGCACCGAACCCGGCCTGGAAGCGACCATGTACTTCGGTCCCGAACGAGGGGTCACGGCCAACGGCGTGCACGCCATGATCGTGGAAGTGGACCCCGAGCTCATGGACGTGAAGATCAAGAAATACGTCGTCGTTCATGACTGCGGCAAGGTCATCAACCCTCTGGTCGTCGAGGGACAGATTCACGGGGGTGTGGCCCAAGGCATCGGCAATTCCTTCTACGAGGAGATTGTGTATAATGAGGACGGCCAGATGTTGACCGCTTCCTTCATGGATTACCTCATCCCAACGGCGATGGAAATACCACCCATCGAAGTAGGACATGTGGAGACACCCTCCCCCTGGAACGAGCTGGGGACGAAAGGGACCGGCGAAGCCGGTGCCATCCCCACCGCGGCCGCGTTCGTCCAGGCCGTCGAGGACGCGCTGGCCGACTACGGCATCGAAATTCTGGAAGCTCCCCTGAGCCCCAACCGCTTGTTCGAGATCCTGAAGGAAGCTCAGGCCAAAAAGGGGACGTGACACCCGTCCCATCATCCCCCGGTATCTCAGGTGGGAGGCAGGACCATCCCGCCTCCCACCTCTGGTCGGTGTCAGGATAATTCTGGAGGAGTACACCAAGGAAAGGAGCGAGAGCCATGAAGCATCACAAGGGAACTCACATGTTGCGTACCGCCCTCATGATCGTCCTGCTCGTCAGCTTGGCCTTTAGCCTCACCATGTGTTCCAAGGCCACGCCCACACCCACACCTGCCCCCAAGCAGGAAGCCAAGACAGAAGCCCCGTCCCAGCCCGCGGCACCGGCCAAAGCCGCCAATGAGGCCACGTTGGCCATCCTCCACTTCAGCGTCATTCAGGGGACCACGTGGTCGGGTGCCCACGACCGGGCCGGCAAGCGCATTGCCGAGAAGTACAAGAACGTGAAATACGTGTACCGGGAAGAGGTCGGCCCGGACTCCACCGTGCCCTTCGCGGAGGAGATGATCGCCAACGAAGGGGCCAACATCGTCGTGGGCAACGCGGAATTCATGGGCTTGCCCCTCAAGGACATCGCGGACAAATATCCCGACGTCCTCTTCGCCTCGGTCATCGCTAGTGACCTGACCACCAAGCCCAACTTCATCCGCTTCTTCCCTCGCCAGTACCAGGCCCTCTACCTGGAAGGGCTCATCGCGGGCGCGCTGACCCAGACGGGGCACATCGGCATCGTCTCCGCCTTCCCCTCCGTCCAGGTCATCCGACGCCAGGCCGGTTTCTACCTGGGCGTCATGGACGCGGCCAAGGCCCTGAACAAGGACGTCAAAGTCCACGTCAAGTACGTGGGTGACTGGTACAACCCCACGGAAGAGCGCGACATCGCCAAGACCCTGGTGGACCAGTATCAGGTGGATGTGCTGACCCAGCAGACGGATTCCGGTTCGCCTCTGGATGTGGCTAAGGAAGAGGGCATCTGGTTCATCGGTAAGGACATGGACATCGTCGGCTTCTACGGCTGGGCGACTACGGACACGGTGGCCGTCTCCTTCGACACCCGCTGGGAGGTCATGTACGAGGCCATGGTCAAGGATTGGCTGGCCCGCGACCCCAAGCCGGAGACGGTCCTCTACCTGGGCATGGATGACATGATGATCCTGGCCGACGGGACGAAGGTGCCCACGGTGGACATCATGAACGACAACAAGGTGGGCGTGGACGCGATCAGCCCCAAGGCCCGGGAGGTCATCCCCGACGAGATCGTGAAGATGGTGGAGGCCCGCCGCGACCAGATGATGAAGGGCGTGTGGGATCCCTTCTTCGCCCACGAGTTCGTGAGCAACGGCACCGGCCTGGCCCTGGAAAATCTCCCCATCCCCGAGAAGGGGAAGGTGGTCAAGCCGGCCGAGGTCATGCCCTCCGCGGAATGGCTGCTCTCCAAGTTCAACTTCGACCTGGAAGGCCTGGACGTGCTCGAGTAAATCTCGGGAGGCTTTCCGTCGAATGGGGGTAAAGGTGAACACCGTTTCGTTCCTGAAACTCGGCGCTTATTGCGCCGAGTTTCAGGAACGCCCCCAAACAACCGCACACCCCCCTCACGGCCCCCTTTGCGGAATCCGGCCGCGGGAGGCGTGCGTAACGTTTGGCGAACAAACGTTCGGATAGCTTGCGGTAGGTGATGTAGATCGTGGACGCGGAGGGAAGATGACGATGAGCGAAGTACGCGCTGTTGAGGGAAGGGTGGAGCCGCCGTACATGCCGGACGTGCCCGCGGCGTTCCGCCCCGGTGAAGTCATCCTGGAGATGCGCAACATTACCAAGCGCTTTCCCGGCGTCGTGGCCAACCGGCGCATCAGCTTCGACCTGCGGGCCGGTGAGATCCACGCCATCCTGGGGGAAAACGGCGCCGGCAAGACGACCCTCATGAGCATCCTCTTCGGCCTCCTCCAACCCGATGAGGGGGAAATTTACGTCTTCGGCAAGAAGGTCACCTTCCGTTCCCCCCTGGACGCCATCAACATGGGGATCGGCATGGTCCACCAGCACCGGAAACTGGTGGCCGCCCACACCGTCCTGGAGAACATCATCCTGGGGCATCCCCGGGCCGGCCGGATTTTGAACCTGAAGCGGGCAGAGGAGGAGGTCGTCGCCCTGGCCGAGAAGTACGGCTTCCGCATCGACCCGCGGGCCCGCGTGTGGCAACTTTCCGAGGGAGAAAAGCAAGTCGTCGAGATCATCAAAGCCCTGTACCGGGGGGCCCGCATCCTCATCCTCGACGAACCCACGTCGGCCCTGACGCCCCAGGAAACGGACCGTCTCCTCGAGTCCATCGAAGCCATGGCCCGGAGCGGCCTGGGTGTCGTCCCCTTCATCACCCACAAGCTCCCCATCGTCCTCGCGGTGAGCGACCGGGTGACCGTCCTGCGGCGGGGGGAGGTGGTGGCCCGGTTGGACACGAAGGATGTGACCGAGCAGCTTCTGGCGGAGAAGATGGTGGGGCGTCCCGTCCTCTTCGACCTGAAGAAGCCCGACGTGCAGCCGGGCGAGGTCATCCTGCGCGTGGAAAACCTGTCCACCCTGAACGACAAGGGCCTCCTCGCGCTGAAGGGGGTGAGCTTCGAGATCCGCGAGGGGGAGATCCTGGGCATTGCGGGGGTGTCCGGGAACGGACAGCGGGAGCTGGCGGAGGTGCTGGCCGGCTTGCGCAAGCCCACAGGGGGGCGGATCGTTTTCGAGGGCAAGGATATTACCCAGGCTTCCGTTCTGGACCGCTGGCGCATGGGCATTGGCTACATTCCGGCCGAGCGGAAGGACGTGGGGTCCATCGGCGAATTCTCCCTGGTGGAAAACGTCCTCATGAACTTCTACTTCGACCCCGGCATGGCCCGCAACGGGATCATCGACTACGCCAAGGCGTTGCGCCTGACCAAGGAGTTGATCATCGAATTCGGCGTGTCCACACCCGGCCCTGAGGCAAAGGCAAAGACCCTTTCCGGTGGGAACTTGCAAAAAATCATCCTGGCCCGCGTCATGGCGCGACGGCCTCGCCTTCTCATCGCCGCGCTGCCCACCCAGGGATTGGACATCGGTGCGATGGAGTTCGTGCGCAAGAAGATCCTGGAAGCAAAGGCGCGCGGTTCCGCGGTCCTCCTCATCTCCGAGGACCTGGACGAGGTGATGTCCCTGAGCGATCGCATTGCCCCCATCTACGAGGGGGAGATCATGGGGATCATCCCCGCGGAAAAGGCGAAGAAGGAGGTCATCGGCGCGATGATGGCGGGTTCCCGTGGGGAGGAGACACAACAATGAGGATAGGTCGCTATCGCCTGAAGTTGGAGAAGCGGGTCACCTTGCCCGGCTGGCAAGCCGCGCTTATCTCCTCATTCGCCATTCTTGTGGCTTTGCTCCTTTTCAGCGTGATCTTTCTGTTGGCCCACATCGATCCCCTGGTCGCGTACAAGGAGATCTTTTCCTACGCGTTTACGAACCGCTACGGCGTGCTGTTGACGATCAACCGGTTCATCTTCCTCCTGCTGGCGACCTTTGCTTTCATCATTCCGGCAAAGGCGGGATTGTGGAACATCGGCATGTCCGGCCAGTTGTACGTGGGCGCGCTGGCCGCCTTCGCGGTGGTCTACGCGTTCGGGGGCAAGGAGTCCATCTCGGCCCCCCTCAACCCGTGGATCGTGCTGCCGTTGATGGTGCTGGCCGCGTTCCTCGGCGGCGCGCTCATGGGCGCTCTGGCCGGGTACTTGAAGGGGAAGTTCGACGTCAACGAGATCGTGCTGACCATGTTGTTGAACTTCATCGCCTTCTGGGTGGTGGCGCACATGATCAAGGAAGGGGGACCCTTCATGAATCCCCAGGGGCGGGGGGAGAGCTTTGCCCTGCCCAAGTCCCTGCACGCGCCGCTCATCTTCGGCGTGCCCTTCACCATCGTGTTGGCCCTGGGCTTCGCCGTCATTTTGGAATTCGTCTTCCGCAAGACGACGTTGGGGTATCAGATCCGGGCCTTTGGCCAGAGCCCCCCGGCCGCCCGCTACGCGGGGATTCGACCTTTCAGGATCGCCCTGCTCGTCTTCTTCCTGGGCGGCGCGATGGCCGGTCTGGCCGGGTATCACTACTTCGGGGCCGTCCCCGGGGTGTACAAGATCGCGCGCACGTACGGCTACTTCGGGGATTTGTCCTTCTACGGGATCATTTGCGGGCTCATCTCCTTGAACGATCCCATCGCGGCCATTCCGGTGGCCCTCCTCTTCGGTGGTCTCTCCATCGGTGGCCGCTTTGTCCAGGGGAAGTTGCACATGGGCTTCGGCCTGGATTATGCCCTTCTCGGGGTGCTCATGATCACCCTGGTCGCGTTTCAGTTCTTCTACTGGAACAAGATCACCCTGGTGCGGGTCCAGGAGGAATCGTAGGTCCCTGGAAGCCGTTCCAATTCCACAACGGGAGGCGATCTGATGTGGCAATTCGTGGCCAGAAGTTTGGATGCGTCGACGATCTTCACCCTGGCCGGGTTGGGTGAACTGGTGGATCAGCGGTCGGGTATCCTCAATGTGGGTCTGGAAGGGATTATGCTCTTCGGCGCGACGCTGGGGTTCATCGCGACGAAGGTGACGGGGAATTATCTGATAGGATTCGCGGTTGCCCTGCTCATCGGGGCCCTGCTCGGGCTGATGCACGGGTTCTTCTCCATCACCCTGGGGGTCGACCAGGTGGTGAGCGGCATGGGCATCTGGATCCTGGGGTTCGGTTTGACCACCTACATCGGCAACCCGTACACGGGTCCCCTGGGGTTGGAGCGCATCCCCACCGTCGGTGGGGTCTCCCCCTTCTTCTACCTGGGCGTGGTCCTGGTGCTGCTGAGCTGGTTCATCCTCTTCAAGACGAGTTTTGGGTTGCAGTTGCGTTCCGTGGGGGAAAACCCCTCGGTTGCGGAGGTTTCCGGGATCAACGTGAAGCGAACCCGATATCTGGCAGTGACCTTTGGGGGGATGATGAGTGGGTTCGCGGGGGCCGTGTACGCGCTCTACTACAATCCGGTGTGGAATTATAACTTTCTCATGGGGTGGGGGTTCATCTCCCTGGCGCTGGTCTTCTTCTCCATGTGGAATCCGCTGATCCTCTTCGGCGGTTCCTTGCTGTTCGGCCTTCTGTGGCAGCTGTCCCTGAACCCACAGCTCTTCCTCCCGGGCCTCATGTCCCGCTATCTGTGGCGGACGGTCCCCTTCGTGATTACCATCCTGGTGCTGGTGCTCATTTCCACGAAGTGGTTCCGCACGCGGTGGGGCGCGGCCAAGCCCGAGGCTTTGGGCGTGCCCTACGTGAAGTAGGAAAACCGAGGACGTTGGGAAATGTATGGGGCCTTGCCCACGGGGTTAAAGGGATACGGTTGGTAGACGGTTTACACGGCGAGGTCGGTCCCGACTTCCGAAGTCTCGCAGACCTCGGAAGTCCGGGGTGCCCCGGCTTGACGACGTAACCGGGGGTTCTCAAACCAAGAGAGGGGAGGAAGGTGTGGACCCTTACGCGGGGGACGGCCACGGGGTCGGGGATCACGTGGTGCCGATCCGGGCGGTAAGTCGACGCGCGCTCGCGCTCCTGCGCGAGGGCAGGGACCGCTTGCACGTGCTCAGCGTGCACGCGCAGGCGTGCAATTTCCTCTCCGAGGATGGGGCCTTGATCGCGCTTGTCTCCCCCCGTCTGGGGCGGGGACCGTTCCACCTGGTCCTGTCCGAGGAGGCGGATTTCCACCGGTTGTGTGCTTTTGCCCCCGTCCTCTGGGTGCGGGGGAATGTGTTGGAGCTGGGGGGCCGGCGTTTCTCCCTGGATCGGGCTCAGGTGTGGGACCCGCGCGTGACCTGGCCCCGCCTCTCCTCCTTCGTGCACCTCCTCAAGGAGCGGACGCGCGCAGCACTGGCTCAAAAGAAGGCCCAGGGTGCCCTCTTCCACCTCATCCGGCGCCGCATCGATGAGGGGTTGGAGTGGCTCCTGG
>WGAA01000227.1 GCA_015489285.1 Anaerolineae bacterium
CCGGACGGCCTCGTACACCTCCGCGGCCGTAGGATGCAGCGTCGTTTGGGCCAGAAACTCCAGGATGGCCTCCCGTTGTGGCGTCATCCGCACCCCACGCGCCCGCAACGCCTCCCGCCACTCCTGCAACACATCCTCCATTCCCGCCTCCTTCGGCAACACGCCATCGGGTGTTTAGACTGGGTCCAATTATAGACTGAGTCTATTATGGGGGCAAATTGGGGAAGCGAAGAGGAAATGGAGTGATGAGTGACGAGTAACGAGTAATTGGATGGCGTGGGAAGACAACGATTAACGATTGACGATTAACGATTAAAAGTGACGATTAACGATTAAACGGGTTGGCGCGAGGACAAGGTTGGCCCACTAAAGCCAACGTTAGTAACGAGTAACCGGTTGGCGTGAACACAAGGTTGACTTAACAACGCCAACTCGACCTTAAGTTACGCATTACGCATCACGCATCACGGATTACGTCGCCGGAGCCAAAATGCGCCGGCAGCGCCGACTCCCCCTTAGCGCCTGACGCCTCCCGTAAGCCAACGATGCGGCTTCAGGCCCCCTGGCTTCCTCTGATCATCCGTTCCACCTCTTCCTCGGCCAGCTTGGGGTCGAGTTTGCGGAAGAGGGGTTGGGGTTTGCGCAGGGATTGACCGGGTTGCAGGGTTGTGGCTTCCCAGCGAATCGGGATATCCGAGCCGTCGTAGCGCAACACCAGGTGCTTGCGCTCCTTTTCCCGGACCTCCTCCACCCACTGGCGGCCCATGATGTTTCCTTCGTACCCCAGGTATTCGTGGAGTTTCTGGCTGGAGAAGGGGAGGAAGGGGTAGAAGAGGACTTTGAGGCGGTCGATGACCTGGAGGGCCACATAAATGGTCGTGGCCGCGGCCGCGCGGTCGGTTTTGATCTGCTTCCACGGTTCCTTTTCGTTGAGGTACTTGTTGGCGCTTTCGGCCAGGCGCCGGGCCGCGCGCAGGGCCGCGCGCAACCGGACCGCGTCGATGTGTCCGCCGACTTCGTCGAACGCGGCTTCGGACGCGCGCAACAGCTCCACATCCCGCTCGTCCAGCGGGCCCGGGGTCGGCACCCGTTTGTCGAAGTGCTTGTACGCGAAGGAGAGGACCCGGTTGGCCAGGTTGCCCCAGGTGGCCACCAGTTCGTCGTTGTTGCGCCGGATGAATTCCTCCCAGGTGAAGTTGACATCCCCCGTTTCGGGCATGATGGCCGTGAGGGTGTAGCGCCACGGGTCGGGATCGTACCGTTCCAGCACGTCCAGGACTTCGATGACCCAGCGGCGGCTCTTGGAAAGCTGGCGCCCTTCCACGTTCAAGTACTCGTTGGCCGGGACGTCGTAGGGGAGGTTGAGGCCGCCGTAGGCGATGAGCATGCCCGGCCAGATGATGGTGTGGAAGGGGATGTTATCCTTGCCGATGAAGTAATACGTGCGGGCTTCCGGTTGGGTCCACCATGTCCGCCAGGCATCGGGCTGCCCCGTGAGGTGGCTCCACTCCAGGGTGGCCGAATAGTAGCCGATGACCGCGTCGTACCAGACGTAGATGCGCTTGTGCTCGTAGCCGGGCACGGGCACCGGGATTCCCCACTCGATGTCCCGGGTAATGGGGCGGCCCCGGAGTTCCCCGCTTTCCAGCTGGGCGCGCGTGTAATTCAACACCTTGGGGCGCCAGTGTTCCTTGTCCTCCTTAATCCACTCCAGAAGGGGGCCGTTGAGCTTGGCCAGGTCGAGGAAGAAGTGCTCCGTCTCCCGGATTTCCAGGTTCGTGCCCCCGCAGATGCGGCAACGGGGGTTGATGAGCTCGATGGCGTCCAGAATGCGCCCGCAGTTATCGCACTGGTCTCCCCGGGCTTCGGGGTACCCACAATAGGGACAGGTGCCCTCCACGTAGCGGTCGGCCAGGAATTGTTGGTCGTCCAGACAATACCACTGCTTCATCGTGTCCTTGTAAATGTAGCCGTTCTTCAAGTGGGTCAGGAAGAAATCCTGAGTGACCTGCCAGTGGTTCTCCGTGTCCGTCTCCGTGAACAGGTCGTAGGAGATGCCCAGCTTCTGCCACAGGGTGAGAAAGCGGGGATGATACCGGTCCACCACCTCGCGCGGGGTAATGCCCTCCTCCTCCGCGCGCACGGTGATAGGGGTCCCGTGGGTATCGGACCCGGAGACCATGAGGACGTTGTTGCCGCGCAGCCGTTGATAGCGGGCGAAAATATCCGCGCCCAGGTATGCGCCCGCAATGTGCCCGATGTGCAAGTCACCGTTGCAGTAGGGCCAAGCAGTGGTCACGAGAATATCCTTTGACATAAGTCCTCCCGCATTGCCCGGATGATGAGGTGATTACGGATATGCTACATCAAGGGAGGGATGGAGGCAAGAAGCATGAGGAACAACGGGGCCCGCGCGGCGAGCCTGCCACCCCAATCCTTCCCCCAGAATTGCCAAGAGATCCCGACCCGGATACTATTATACCATCGAATTTTCTCGGCGTAACGCCGGGCGTACTGGACAACGATTAACGATTGACAATTAACGATTAAAGGGCCGGCGCGGACACAAGGTTATCGTCATAGAGCCAAGGTGCGCCAGCAATGCCGACGTTCTCACCGGCGCCTGACGGATGACGGATGACGCCTGACGGATGACGACCGACGACCGACCAACGACGAACGAAAGGATGGCGCGGAGACAAGATCGGCCAGCCGCGCCAACCTGGCTCTACGTTACGCATCACGCATCACGGATTACGCAAGCAAGATGCGCCTGCAGTGCCGACGTTCTCACCGGCGCCTGACGCATGACGAATGACGCCTGACGTCACGCATTACGTCTTCAGGCCGGGACACTCAGACTTCACCCAGACTTCCGAAGTCTCGAGACTTCGGAAGTCTAATAAGGAACCTGTGATCCGACAAACACATCCTGGACCCAGAGGGAGGATGATGGCTGAACAGCAGAAACTACCATCCCGCAGCGAAAATTATCCCGAGTGGTACAATCAAGTCGTCCTACGGGCAGGGCTGGCCGACTATTCCCCTGTGAGGGGGTGCATGGTCATTCGGCCCTACGGCTACGCCCTTTGGGAAAACATCCGCGATGCGCTGGACCGGCGTTTCAAAGCCACCGGCCATGTGAACGCCTACTTCCCCCTCTTCATCCCCATGTCCTTCATCGAAAAAGAGAAGGAACACGTCGAGGGCTTCGCGCCGGAGCTTGCCGTCGTGACCCACGGGGGCGGGAAAAAGCTGGAGGAACCCCTCGTCGTGCGTCCCACATCGGAAACCATCATCGGCCACATGTACGCCAAGTGGATCAAATCCTACCGGGACCTTCCCGTCCTCATCAACCAGTGGGCCAACGTCGTCCGCTGGGAGCTACGAACCCGCCTCTTCCTGCGCACCATGGAGTTCCTCTGGCAGGAAGGACACACGGCCCACGCGACGGCCGAGGAGGCGGAAGAAGAGGCCCGGCGCATGCTCGACGTGTACGAGGACTTCCTGCACAACGAAGCCGCCATCCCCGTCGTCAAAGGACAGAAGTCGGAGATCGAGAAGTTCGCCGGGGCCCTCCGTTCCTACACCGTCGAGGCCATGATGGGGAACACATGGGCTCTGCAAGCGGGCACCAGCCACAACCTGGGCCAGAATTTCGCCAAGGCCTTCAATATCCGCTACCTGGACCGCAACAACGAGCTCCAATACGTGTGGACCACATCGTGGGGCATGAGCACCCGTGTCGTCGGGGCCATCGTCATGGTCCACGGGGACGACCAGGGGCTTCGACTGCCCCCGCGTCTGGCCCCCATCCAGGTCGTCATCGTGCCCATATGGCGCAAGGATGTGGACAAGACTCCCGTGCTGGACACGGCCCGACAGGTGGAGCAACGCCTGCGGGAGGCGGGCATCCGGGTGCACCTGGATGACCGGGAGGAGCACACCCCCGGCTACAAGTTCCACGAGTGGGAGCTGCGGGGTGTCCCCCTGCGGGTGGAGATCGGTCCCCGGGACGTGGAACAGGGGCAGGCCGTCCTGGCCCGACGGGACATCCCCGGCCGCGAGGGCAAGACGGCCGTCTCCCAGGAGAGCATCGTTCAGGACGTGCGCACCATGCTGGACACGATCCAACAGGCCATGTTCGACCGGGCCAAGCGGTTCATGGAAGAGAACACCCACACGGTGAGCTCATACGAAGAATTCAAGGACGTCCTCTCCACGCGGGGAGGATTCATTCGTGTCTTCTGGGCGGGCACAGACGAGGACGAAATCCGCATCAAGGAAGAAACGAAGGCGACCATCCGCTGCTACCCCTTCGACCACGACGGCAGCGAGGGCACCTGCTTCTACACGGGGAAGAAGACCAACCGGGTCGCCATCTTCGCGCGTGCGTACTAGTCCCACCAAACCACCCGCTCCCTGGAGTTTGGCTTTTTGCCCGAGGAGGACCGAGTGCGGGGGAGGCCCCTCGGCCGTAAAATGGACAGGGCCAAACTCCAGGGGGCAAGGACAAGCCCATGCGACGTGTCGTAACCATCATCGGCCTGCTCCTGAGCCTCGGGCTCCTCACGCGGCCCATGACGGCCTCCGCCGCTTCTCCCCAGCCCCAATGGCGGGTCCTCCACGCGGACGCGCACACCCTCACCTGGGAACTCCGTCTCCCCCCGGGCCGTGATGCCGCATCCACCCTCCTCATCCTGCCGCCGGACGGACAGCCCCACCTTCGCCTGCTGGACGTGGAGAGCACCCCGTGGGAAGGGCCGCTCCCCGCGCACGCCCGCCTCCCCGCCCAACCGTGGGTTCGCGTGCGGGATGTAGGCTACCTGCGGGGATTTCGCCTGGCCCGGGTGGACGTCCGAGCCCTGTTTCGGGGGCGTGACGGCACCCCGCGGCGCCTCCGCCGCGTCCGCGTACACCTGCGCTACCCTCCGGCCCCCGTCCCCGTCTCCCCCGCCCGACCTTCCGACACCCTGGAACTCCTGCGCCCCTTCGTGCTCAACCCGCGCATCCCCGCCACCTGGATACGTCCTCGGTCCCGCCTCCTCCAGGACGTGGACAACCCGCCCGCGCACGATCCCCAGGCCATCAAAGTCCTCACCACCGACCCCGGCATCTACACCATCACCCGGGAAGACGTGCGCCGTGTGGGCTGGGACCCCGAGCACCTGGACCCCCGTCACGTTCACCTCTGGGTGGACGGGGAAGAAATCCCCCTCTGGTTTCCCGGAGAGGAGGATGGACGGTGGGATGCAACGGACGAGATCCGCTTCTACGCCCCCCCCTATCGCAGCATCTACACGGACACCCGCACCTGGTGGCTCACCGTCGACGACCGGGACGGGGCCCGCTGGCAGGAAGACCTCACCCTTCCGCCCGGTGACTCGCCCCTGCGCGCGGGCAAACACACCCACGTCACCGAGGAGGACCGCATATACGACTCCCGGCTCCTGGACGCGCACGGAGAACACTGGTTCTGGGACGACCTGAAATTCGCGGACTTCCCCCCCTATCC
>WGAA01000228.1 GCA_015489285.1 Anaerolineae bacterium
ATAAGAGACAGGGGTGAAGGGGTGGGAGTGGGAGTGGGCAAAGGAACGGGCTCGATGATTAATCGGTTCCCCTCCGGCAGGATCATGACCCGGTCCACGGTGATAAGCCCCTTCCCGTAAGCTCGTGTTTCTCCCTCCTGTAAGATCTCCCCCGTATCCAGTCGGATGTTTTTCCAGTGGTAAAGGCGTCCCTTTTCAGGGTGGAAGGATTGGAGCCTTCGCGGTGTGACGCTGGCGTAGGCGATCCGCGTTTCCCGGTTTCGTAAAACGATCTCGTACCGCTCGGGGGTGTCGACCGGGGGGCCGGCGAAGTTGTTCGCCGAGGAGGACCACTCGAGGAGGCAATTACGGCATCCTGCACTCCGGGCGGGATCGACGGAGTTCGACGCGTGGCCGAACGCGGGAAAACTTTCGTTTTTCAGGAAGTTGAACTTGTGGAAGGTGAAGTTGGGGGTGTCGACGAAACCATCCCAGTTATGCCCGGTTTCGTTGAAATAGCCGATATACCCCTTTCGTCCCCCCTCGAGGGCGGGAACTAAACGCAGCGTTTGGGTCTCCCAGGGGACGACGATGTCCTTTCGGCCGTGTTGCACCACGAGAAACGCCCCTTCGTTGTTCCAGTCGGCGGCCCACGCTTGCGAATCGAGCCAATCGTATATGCCCACCCCCTCTACGGTGGGGATGTTCTCCTCGGGCCGCCCCCAGATCAAGGATGTAGCATATGTCCACCCGCTGGTGCGATAATTGCTCACCGGTTCACCCGCGTACACCGCGGCAAAGAGCTCCGGATGGCGGAAGGCGAAGCTCATGCCCACGCTGCCCCCCATGGACTCACCAAACATGTAGATGCGATTCGTGTCCACTTTAAAATACGGATCATCAATAAGCCATTGGATGAGTTGGAGTAAACGGCGTTCCGTGTAATTGACAATGCGCCCCTCCCGCAAGGGCCGAGGATGATTGACGTATTCCCCAAACCCGTACCACCAGGTGCGATTTCTGTCGTCGGGAATGACCTGGATTACCGGCCAATCCTGGTCCGTGCCCCCGTGGGAGTTGTAGACCTTGGCTCGGTATATTCCTCCCCATCCGTGCATGGGCCCCAGCACAAGGGGAAGGGGAGGACTCGTTTCGGGGTCGTATCCTGCGGGGAGGCCGATATATGTGTTGTATGCATACCCTTCGAATGCGGGATTCCACGCCTGATAGTCCATGAACTGGGTTATGACCCGCCGTAATCCGTCCGGTGATTGCCATACGACGACAGGGCGCGGTGGGGCTTCGTACTCGTGCAAGGGGACGCGGGTGGCGTTGTCCTGGGAAAAATCCAGGCGGTTTTCGTTCCCCTCTACGACGCTGGTCACCGCGTAGTAGAAGTCCCCCTCTTCGTGGACGGTGTAAACGAACAGCCCTTGGTCAGGATCCAAGGGGCGTCCACCGTCTTCGATGATGTACCGGGTTTGGTGGATGGGAGAACAGTGCCCCGGAATTCCGTCGTAGTGCAGGCATTGTTCGGCTTCCCGTTTGTAATAGCTCGAGCCGCGCGGGATTTCCGCCAACAGGCGGGCCTGGTCGATGTTATCGGCCGTAATGGGCTCGGTGTGACGGTAGATTCGATAGGCTTCTTCTGCCGAGGACGAGTGGATTTCTCTCCAGGTGATAAAGGTCTGTCCGCTGCGGAAGAAGACACGAAGTTCGGTGGGCTGGGGCGGCCTGTTTGGGTTGACACCTTCGTAGGTGATTTGCAGGTAGGGGCGTTTGTCGCTTTGGGGAAATGTGCTGCCGGCAATGTAGTATAACCCGTTTTCCAGTGGGGGAAGGTAGAGACCCTGGTTGCGTTCGGGGTGAGCAACCCAATCCCGGACGGCCGAGGTGATATCCCATTCCACCCATTTCTCCCGTCCGAGGCCAAAGCGCAGATGGCCAACGTACGCCCGCGCGACATCGGCCGTGAGCACGGTCGTAATGGTGCCGGGGGCTTGCAAGGACCAGGGAACCCCGCTACGTCGGGAATTGAAGGTCACTTCGTTTTCCTCCCACAGCCCCAACCCATCGGGATCCCCGATCTGGTAGATGGGTTCGTAAGCGTCGACCCACGTTTCGGAGATCAGCCATAGCCGTAGGAGGGCTTTGTGGACGGTCGTGTTAGGGGGCAGGTTGCTAACGTCGAAGTAGAGGAGTGCCCCCTGGGCATATCCCGGTGCGGCTCGCAGGACGAGACGTTCTCCGGTACCGTTGGCTTCATTGGGCCAGACCGCGTTGATCTCGGCATCCATGGTCAACGTGGTGTGGGTTGCGGTGCGGTTCAATCCCCACCGCTCGGTAACCCGGGTAAGGGGGGAGTCGGAGTGGACCGATGCGGGAACATACGTGGGGAGTACAAGGAAGAGCAGGGACAGGAGGGTAAGGAACGTTTTCCTTTTCACCGTGTGCCTCCTCGACGGTTATGGGCCTCGAGCCCGGCAGGGGCAACGCCGGGCTCGAGGGGGTGTATTTTAATGGGAGATGAGGGGGATGTAGTGTTGGTGCTCTTTCTGGAATGAGGGACAAAAATCCCCGAAATCGCGCACGACCGTTTGACCTGCTGCGAGGCCAAAGCCGTAGATGTCGACGGTCGTGTTCTCACAGTCCGGCGGGTTCAGTTCCTTGAGCACGTACACGCCGGGGGTCAAGTCGGTGAACGTGAAGGCTCCCTGGGTGTCGGTCGTCCGCTCCCCGACCAGGGAACTCCCCGCGTACAGGAGCTGGATTCGCACGCCGGGGATGCCGGGCTCACCGGGCTGCATTACCCCATCCCGGTTGGCATCGTGGAAAACGTGTCCTCGAATCGTCCCGGTGGAAGGGGTGGGGGTCGGCGTCGGCGTTGGAAGGGGAG
>WGAA01000229.1 GCA_015489285.1 Anaerolineae bacterium
CACACGCATTTTTTGGCCATTTCACGCAGATTTGTTATACTACTAGGCTCACGAAAGATATTGTATAAATACGCTTATCCTAGCGCTGAGGGATCGTCGGTTCAAATTTTCGAGATCATGTACCCGGCAGAGAAAAGCAGTAGCAATTGCAGCCTCGGACGCCGTGAGTAGAGGTGGGTAAACGTCTATGAAAACCGATAAAAGAGAACTCCACAATGTTCCGGCCAAACGGTATGAAGTGAGGCTGAGCGTACCGCGTCCGAAAGCGCTCTCCGGAGGCAGCGCTCTTTCTCCCTGACGTAGAACAGTCCCCCGACAACGGCCTCCGTGGCCAAGACTCAGGAAGGAGGGAAAAATGCCCTATCCTGAACTTGACGTTCCAATCCGTATCCTGTTGGGTCCCGGTCCCAGCATGGTTCACCCGCGCGTGTTGCGAGCCATGGCCACGCCTCTTATCGGACACCTGGACCCGGCATTCTTCCAGATGATGGGAGAAGTGCAAGCCCTACTGCGTTACACTTTCCAGACGAAAAACTGGTTCACCGTCGTCATTCCCGGCACCGGAAGTGCCGGCATGGAAGCAGCCCTGGCGAACTTCATCGAGCCGGGCGACTCAGTTCTCATATGTGTCAACGGCTACTTTGGCGAACGCATGTTTGAAATGGCCCTGCGGTACGGGGCCCAGGTACACCGGTTGGACAAACCCTGGGGGGAGATCTTCACCCCCGAGGAGGTCGACAAGGCCCTACGGGAACACCCATCCAAGCTGGTCGCCATTGTCCACGCGGAGACCTCCACCGGTGTCCTCCAGCCCTTGGAAGGCCTGGCCGAGGTCGTCCACAATCATGGAGCCCTCCTCCTCGTGGACACGGTGACCTCCTTGGGCGGCGTGCCCGTCAAGGTCGACGCGTGGGATCTGGACATCGTCTACAGTGCCACCCAAAAGGCGTTGAACGCGCCTCCGGGCCTGGCCCCGCTCACCCTCAGCCAGCGGGCCGAGGAAGCCCTGAAGGAACGCCAGACCCCGGTGCGCAGCTGGTACCTGGACTTGACCCTTCACAGCAAGTACTGGGGCGCGGAACGGGCGTACCATCACACGGCCCCCATCAGCATGATGTACGCCCTGCGGGAAGCCCTGCGCATCATCGATGAAGAGGGCCTGGAGCGACGGTGGCGACGGCACGAGCGGAACGCTCAACTCCTCTGGGAAGGCCTGGAGGACCTGGGGCTGGAGCTCTACGTGCCCGAGGAGTATCGCCTTCCCACCCTGACCACCGTTCGCGTGCCCGAGGACGTGAACGAACGTTACGCCCGTCGACGCCTGCTGGAGGATTACAACATCGAAATCGCCGGTGGCCTGGGCGCCCTCAAGGGCAAAGTGTGGCGCATCGGCCTCATGGGATATGCCGCCCGCAGGGAAAATGTCCTCATGCTTCTGGCGGCAATGAAGCACATTCTTCAAAAATGAGACGACCGCTCGGAGCAGATAAACATCTCCGGCCTGACGCGGCACGGGGGAAGGCCCAAAAGCCCGAGGAGCCGATGAACGCCCGGCGGCACACGGGCGTTTGGGGACCTTCCCCCTCTGCTTCGTCCACGGCTCCCCGGTCCCGCCACAGACCCGTCGTCGCCCTTTTCCTGGGGCTGGGCCTCCTGCTCCTCTTCACCCGGCTCCTGGTTCAGGGGGATACGGGCTGCCCTACGGACCCCTTCGAGCCCAACGAATCGGCATCTCAGGCGCGCCGGATCTCCCCCGGCACCTATCCCGGCCTCTCCCTCTGCCCCAACGACCAGGATTGGTTCCGGGTGGACCTGGGGCGTAACGACCGCATCTCCGCGACCATCGCCTTCCCTCTGCCCCGGGGGGATCTGGACCTCTACCTCCTGGACGAGACCGGCCGACGCGTCCTCGACGCCGGGACCCATACCGCGCCCGCGGGCGAGGAGCACGTTGTCTACACGACGACGGAACCCACCCACGTCTACCTCTGGGTCACGGGATACAAGGGAGCCTCCAACACCTACACCCTCACCGTTCAGCTCACCCGCACCGATGACATCTTCGAGCCCAACGACGACATAAACCATGCCCCCCACATACGTCCCGGAACATACCCGGGCCTCATCATCCTCCCGGGCAACCCCGACTTCTTCGCCATCGACGTCCCCGACAACACCATCGTCCAACTCGTCATCCTCTTCTCCCACGAGCGGGGGGACCTGGACATGTGGTTGACGGACCGGACGGGGCACGCGGTTGCCTCGAGCACGTCCAGCACGGACAACGAGCGCATCATCTACCCCGCCGCCGTGGGGGGCACGTACTACATCTATGTGGCCGGATACCAAAACGCGAGCAACACCTACACCCTCATTTACCGGATGGAACAGGTGGGCGCATGTGAGGATGATTCCTTTGCTCCTAACGCTTCCCGGGATGCGGCCGCACCTCTCGACTTCGGCACGTACGCCCTGACCCTCTGTCCAGACACGGAGGACTGGTTCCGGGTCCACGCGCCCGGCGGGGGAGTTCTGCGCCTTTTGGCCACCTTCGAGCACATGCTGGGCGATCTGGACATGAGATGGTGGCAGGAGGGGCGTCCGACCCCCATCGCGTCCAGTGAGGGGATCGGCAACCGGGAGATTATCACCCGCGCCTTCCCATCGCCGGAGGATGTGTTCGTGGAGATCTACGGCCACGACCTTAGCCTGGGCGTCCCTTACACCCTCACCGCGGACTGGGCGACCTTCACCCCAACCCCAGCTTCCACCCCGACCCCGACCCCCACGCCGACCGCGACACCGACCCCCACGCCCACCCTTACACCGACTGCGACGCCAACCCCCACAC
>WGAA01000230.1 GCA_015489285.1 Anaerolineae bacterium
GGAGCACTTGATATGCTCCCGCCCGTGTGTTCGGCCCTACTTTCCTATTACCATGCAATGGTGGGCACAAAGGTGTGGCGTGGCAACGGGTAGATGGCAAAGTCCACCCCCAGAGTAACATTTGCGTCTACTCGCACTTCCCGCTCCATGTCGCCCACGATGTAAACCCCGCCGGGATATACTATACGAACGACATACTCACCCGGCAACACGTTGGTGAACTCATAAGTCCCTGTGTTGTCCGTCGTCACCTGCCATCCCGGACCACCGTCCTTGGGGATGAGTTGTACGGCGATGCCGGGCACCCCGGGTTCGTCACTGTCCCGTTCGCCATCACGGTCCATATCAGACCACACAACTCCCCGCACGATCCCTGTCGTCGGGGTGGGCGTAGGAGAGGGCGTAAACGTAGGGGTCGGAGTCGGTTCTTTCACCAACCCAAAGTGCAGGTTGAGAATGTGATGACACGGGTGGACCAGAGTCACCCGATGCATTGTGGGATAAAAGACCGTATACCCTGCCGGGGGTTCAATAGTTACTGTATACTCCCCTAAAGGTATGCCCCCAACCTGCCACCAGCCATGCGCGTTAGAAAGAACCGTTCGATCGACGGGGCCGTGGATGTGGATAACAGCACCGGGGATGCCGGGTTCCCTATAGGGTTGATATGTCATATTTCGGTTCAGGTCCTCATAAACGACACCTCCTAGTGAAGTGAAGCAGCCTGTAGGAGTGGGTGTCGGTGTGTACGTCGCCGTAGGGGTGGGAGTAGCTGCTGGGGTAGCCGTATAAGTTACGGTGGCCGTGGCCGTGCTCGTGGGCAGCGGCGTCAACGTCGACGTGGCCGTGGCTGTGCTTGTGGGCAGTGGCGTCGAGGTCGATGTCGCCGTAGCCGTGCTCGTGGGCAGCGGCGTCAACGTCGACGTGGCCGTGGCCGTGCTCGTGGGCACTGGCGTAGGGGTCCAAGTTGCCGTGGGTGTATTCGTTGCCGTTGGCGTGTTCGTGGGTGTAGGGGTCCAAGTAAAGGTGGGCGTTGGTGTTGCCGTTCGAGCTAAGACATAGGCTGCACCGGCACGCGAGTTAACAAAAGGAGCCCCTACGAGCGTGTTGTACCCGTTGTTATCTATTCCTACGGAGAAACCAAAACGATCTCCGGCCGCGCCATCAGAAGCCGTGAATTTAGCCTCTTGAACCCAAGAGGTACCGCTCCGGGCAAACACGTAGGCTGCCCCTTGAGAGGAATTCTTCCCCGGGGCGCCGACTATCACCGTGTCCCCATCACCGGAAAGGGTGACAGATTGGCCGAAGTAGTCGCCTGCTGCCGTGTCACTGGGCAAGAGTTTGGCCTGTTGGGTCCACGTGGAACCACTTCGTACAAAAATGTAAGCGGCACCTGCATTCGAATTTTTTCCAAGGGCCCCGATGGCTCCCGTATTACCGTCCTGGGAAAGCGCTGCAACCCAACCGAATTTGTCTCCCGCGACACCGTCACTGGCTAAGAGTTTGACCTGTTGGCTCCACGTGGAACCACTTCGTACAAAAATGTAAGCGGCACCGCGGTTGGAATCTTTGCCGTAAGCTCCGATTAACGCCGTATTGCCATCACCGGAAAGGGCCACACCGCGACCGAACCAATCCCCCGCTACGCTGTCATTTGCCGTAAGTTTCGCCTGCTGGTACCACGTCGTTCCACTACGCACGAAAATGTAGGCAGCATTTCCTTCATAAGCCCCGATAATGGCCGTATTTCCATCGTATGACAATTTCAGTGTATGACCAAACTTCTCGTCGACACTGACACTGGATCCTACAAATTTCGCCTGTTGCGTCCACGTCGTCCCACTGCGAACAAACACGTATGCTGCACCGGTACGATTCGAGCCCACATATGCCTGGAACGCCCCAACAAGTGCCGTGTTACCGTCGGCGGAAAGGGAGACGGCCCACCCGAAGTAAGCGAAATTGCTGGGATCGCTGGCAACCAGCTTTGCCTGTTGCGTCCACGTCGTCCCGCTGCGGACAAACACATACGCCGCACCGGCGTCTGGTATACTACCAAGATCGGTGAGATGAGCCCCTACGAGGGCCGTACTTCCATTCTGTGACATCGCAACGGATACACCCAACCAGTTATTCGAAGCTGCATCCGACGCGACCAACTTTGCCTGTTGTACCCACGGATCTATCCGCAACGGGTAAACGGCATGAGCATCATCAACAACCAAGCGGACCTGCCGTCCAACAAGTTCCATGTGAGCCGGGAGGCCTCGGCCCAAGGCATCCACGGCCAAAAGCTCCCGGTACACAACGTCACCAAATCGAACGCCCCCGGGCACACGCGTTCCCACCCGGTCGGCCTCTACCGTCAGAACCAGAGGACCGGCTCCTTGAGGGCGTTCCGCCACGGTGAACCCGTGTTCGACCCCCACACTCACGTTACGGTACCACTCGGTGAGAGGGCCATAGGTGTATTGCACCTCGTTACCTTGGATATCAGGAGGGTGCAGGGGAAGAGAAACAAGGGCTGCAGGACGTCCCCAAGAGACTAAATGCAACCGTACGTTCTCGGTGCTCGCGCGAACGAGGAGCCCTTCCTGGTCCCAACACACCTGCCAATTTTGAGCTACATTCACCCCACACCCTGTGGAAGTATCGATGTGATATTGAGCCGGGGCTTCACGAGCCAGCACATCGTAATACGCCATCTGCAGGTCCGGGTGTAAGATGAATTCTGCCGGACGGGCAAGCGGGGCAGCAACCGGGGGTGATTTCAAGGGTACAGGTCTCGCCGTCGGCCAGGGAATGTGGACGAGGGTGGCAACGCTCCCCACCACTAAGAAAAAGATGAGTGACAGGACAAGGAAAAAAGTGATGGGGTTTATGGCTCTGACTGTTGGCCGGGCCACTGCACGGGTGTCTATCATGATTACACCTCCTCTCGGTACTCCTCTCAATAGTTAGGGTTATAAACCTGTCATTAGTTAAGGTATCAAACCACGATCCCCAGCCTAAAGTGACGCCATTGTGCCCGGTATGAATATTAATTTTCTATAGTTAAAGATATCTTACAATTGACAGTGCCATTCACCCCGCATAGGGGGCCATATTTAGATACATAATTACACCATTCGTCATTAAAATTGTCAAGTCGGGCAATAAGATAACGATATTCCCGATTTCGATACGATTATCAACGCTACGCGGGGATATATCGCGATATTTATGCAGATATATACTACGTCCATACATCTACATTTGATTACGGGGCTGTATTCGAAAGCAAACCGCGGAAACGTGACCTCTCCAGTAGCGGGGATAACGGATTCCAACATGTATCCCTTCGAAGTTGATATGTCCCCAGGAGAAGATAAAAAATCGAGCGAAGCCCGTCCTTCACACGCTGGAAGGGGAAACTCAAGAGACGTACCGGTAGCCGTGTAACACGAGGAGAGTGGGGGACCGGGCCAACATCGAAGGGCCGTAGATGACCGCCCGTACGGCCCGAGGCCCTTTATTTATCCCCCTGACCCAGCAGAATCCGGGCCAGTTCCTGGGCCTCTTCGAGGAGATCGATATCTTCGGGGAAGTCACACGTGGGACGAATGCGCATGAGCATGTGACGCAAAATGCGCCGGGCCGGGTCGGGAAATTCGGGATCTTCGAGAAGTATCGCGCTACGCTGCTGGATGGTCATGCCCGTGGGAGATATGCCGCGGCGACGCAGCACCTCTCCCAGGACCACATTTGCTGCACGGCGGGCCGCAGCCCGGGCTCGTCGCTCAATCCCTTCCGCTCGGGCCGTCCGAGCCCTCTCCATCTCCACCGCGAACGCTTCGCGCCAATCGGCCATCTTCTATTCCCTCTCGTACCCTCTGCACTAAGCGAGGGAGGATGTCCACCACATCGCCACGGATGAGAACGTCTGCCAGGTGATCGGCCGAGGTGGGGCCCAAGTTGACGATGATCAGCTTCCCCCCACTCCTCCGAGTCAACCGGGGCAAGTCCGCGGCCGGCATGACCTCCAAAGAGGAGCCGACGACCAGCATGACATCCGCGGCCAGGGAGGCCTCCTGCGCCCGGATGAGCGCCTTGGGAGGGAGCAACTCGCCGAAGAGGACCACATCCGGCTTCATCAATCCCCCACAGCGGGGACACCTGGGAACCCGGCCCTCTTTTACCTCCTCCCAGAAATCCTCCGTGCCGGCCTGATATCCGCACGAAAGACAGGTGGCCGTGCGGGTGTGGCCGTGGATCTCCAGGACGCGGCGGCTCCCTGCAGCCTGGTGCAAGGAATCGATGTTCTGGGTAATGATCCACTTCAGGATACCCAACGCCTCCAACTCGGCCAGCGCGTGATGGGCTGCGTTGGGTTGCGCCTTCTCCATCTTCTCCAACAGGGGGCGAATCCACGCGTAGAACCGCTCCGGCTGCGTCTTATACCCCCAGATACTCGCCACCTCCGCCGGGTCCACGAACTCCCACAACCCCTTCCCCGGTGTTCGGAAATCGGGAATCCCACTGGGGGTACTGATGCCCGCCCCGGTTAGGGCCACAGCGCGTTCCGAGGCCAACAAGAGATCCGCGGCCTTACGAATCGCCTCCTCTTGACGGCTTTTGCGCCACCTCATCACCCTGCGTTATACTCCCTTGCGCGTTGAACACCCTCAAGCGTAGCGCAAGAGCCCAATTTTGGCAACCGGGCGGGAACGGGAGAATGGGTACACTCTTCGTAGTAGGCACCCCCATCGGGAACTTAAGGGACATTACCCTGCGGGCCCTCGATGTGCTCCGCTCGGTCGACCTCATCGCGGCCGAAGACACCCGGGTCACCCGGAAACTTCTCGGCCACTACGACATTCACACCCCCCTCACCAGTTACTTCGAACACAACAAGCTCCAAAAACAGGACGTCATCCTCCGTGCCCTGGAGAAGGGGGATGTGGCTCTGGTCTCCGACGCGGGCATGCCGGGCATCAACGACCCGGGATACGAACTCATCCGCGCCGTCATACAGGCCGGATATCCCCTCCGGGTCGTCCCGGGCCCCTCCGCGCCCATTGCTGCCCTTGTCATCTCCGGCCTTCCCACGGACGCCTTTCTCTACCTCGGCTACGTTCCCCGACGACCGGGGGAACGACGACGCCTTTTCCGGGACCTCCTCGAAGACTCGGCCACCCTTATCTTCCTGGAAGTGCCCCACCGTCTACGCGAATCCCTACAGGACGCGCTGGACATATTCGGGCCGCAGCGACAAGGAGCGGTCGCCCGCGAACTGACCAAGGCCCACGAGGAAATCGTCAGGGGAACGCTGGAGGAGATCCACGCCCACTTCCAGGCGACCCCGCCCCGCGGCGAGATCGTCCTCCTCCTGGAAGGTGCACGAAAGCGCGCTTCCCGGGAGTCGGTCGACGAAAAGACCGTTCGGAGGCTGGTTCAGGCCCTGGTGGAGAACGGGATCCCCCCCTCGCAGGCTGCCCGCATTGCGGCCCGAGCGCTGAACGTGCCCAAACGTAAGGCCTACGAACTGCTTGTGGAGACCCCGGAAGAGCAGAACGCGCGATAATTCCATAACCCGTTCGACAAAGGAGGGAAGGAACAATGGCCGTTGATCTGGACAATGTAGCCCAACTGCGAGCGATGGACCCCAAAGATATGCTGGGTTGGGTGGAGCGTTTTCCCGAACAATGTGCGGACGCGTGGGTTCGGGCCGACGCCATTTCGTTGCCCGACACCTTACGGGATAAAAAGCACATCGTCGTGGTGGGGATGGGAGGGTCGGCCATAGGAGGGGACCTGCTATCCGCTTACCTGAGCGCCCGCGCTGCGGTCCCCGTCACCGTGGTACGACATTACACCCTGCCCACGTGGGTAAACGAGGACACCTTGATCATCGCATCCAGCTACTCCGGCAACACAGAGGAGACCTTGAGCGCCTTCCGGCAGGCCCTGGAGAAGGGCCTCAGTCTTGTGGCCCTGACAACGGGGGGGCGACTGGCCCGCTTGGCCCTGGACCACCAGGTGCCCGTGGTCGTCTTCCCCGGCGGGGGGCAGCCTCGAGCCGCCCTGGGCTACTCCTTCGTCCTCCTTCTGGGAATCGTCCAGGCGTTGGGGTATTACACCGTCCCCGGGGAAGAGCGGGCCGAGGCCGCGGCCGTGTTGGACGAACTCAATCGCACCTACGGGCCGGACGTTCCCCGGGAGGAGAACCCGGCCAAACAACACGCAGAGGTCCTGTTCGGGCGCATCCCCTACGTCATGGGCTCGGGTGTTTTGGCGCCGGTCGCCCGCCGCTGGAAAACCCAGTTCAACGAAAACAGCAAACAATGGGCCGCGTTCGACGAAATGCCCGAGCTGAACCACAACACCGTCATGGGCACTCGCGCCCCGGCCCTCCTGCCGGACGTGCTGACCCTCATCAGCCTGGAATCCCCCACGGACCATCCCCGGATTCGCCTCCGTTGGGATATCACCGCGGACATCTTCCGCAAGGCCAAATTGCCCCATCTGCGCATCCAAGCCCCGGGGGAACACGCCCTGAGTCAAATGCTGGGGCTCATCCACCTCGGCGATTTCATAACCGTCTACCTGGCCTTCCTCAACGGCCAAGACCCCTCCTCCATCGACAACATCGACTTCCTGAAGGCGGAGCTGGCAAAACGGTGAACGCTCCGGGGCGGCCGCAAGTGACGAGTAACGAGTAACTGCCCGGCGCGAAGACAGCGTTGTCCCAGCAGCGCCAACTTGGCCCTACGCCGACTTTTGACGAACGACCAACGACCACCGACGAACGAAAGGTTGGCCTAACAGCGTCAACGTCGGTAACGAGTAGGCCCGGCGCTACGCCGGGGCTTGGCTAAGCCAAAGGTCAGCGCCCACTCCGCCCAAAGGTAAACCTTCGGGCTACATTAGGGGAAAAGCCCCCTCGAAGGGGGCTCCAATGGCCGGCGAAGAGCCCTTCCAGGCCGCTTCCAGCGGCCTTCGCTTCGATGTAGCACGGGGTCTTTAGCCCCGTGCGTGCTGGCGCGTACACAAGGTTATCCCTGCAGCGCCAACCCGTCTTCAAGTTACGCATTACGCATTACGCATCACGCATCACGCATTACGTATCACGTCCGGCGCCTGACGCATGACGAGTGACGTAACGGGTACCGTTCCCCCACTTCTCCAACGGGCCCGGATCGGGTATACTTAAAAGGGTCGTGCCCATCGAGAACGACCGGTCCGGCAACGCGCGGCGGAAGGCGAGAAAGGAACCCATGAGACAGGTGCGGATCGTCCTGGTCGACGACCACCAGATCGTGCGGGAAGGGTTGCGGAGCATCCTCCAACAGGAGCCGTCCTTCGAAGTGGTGGGAGAAACCGGGGACGGAGCGTACGCGGTGACCCTGATTGCTCACCTCCAGCCGGACATCGCCCTCGTGGACATCCGCCTGCCGGACATGAGTGGCCTGGACGTCTGTCGCCGGGCCGTCGAACTGAGTCCCCGTACCCGGGTCATCATCCTCACGGCGTATCTGGACAGCAACCTGGTCCACCAGGCCTTACAGGCAGGGGCACGGGGATACCTCCTCAAAGATGTGGAGCACATGGCCCTCGTCGAGCGGATTCACCAAGTACTCCAAGGGGAATACGTCTTCGACCCCCGCGTGACCCACACCCTGGCCGAGTACATCGTGCAACACCCACCGGAAGAAGATGACATCCTCCTCTCCGCGCGGGAGCTCGAGATCTTGCGCCTGGTGGCCCAGGGGCTCACCAACGCGGAAATTGCGGACATCCTTTTCCTCAGCCCGGCCACTGTGAAGGACCACGTCCGAAACATCACGGCCAAATTGGGCGCGCGCAACCGAGTGGAAGCTGTGACCAAAGCCGTCCGTCAGGGGCTTATATAGTGACCTTACGGGAGCACACCATGAACACGGGTAACGTATCTCCGCCGGATAAGCGTCACCTGGGCTACGCGGAACAAGTCCTCGTCCTGCGTCATCGTATCTGGTCCCGTCTACGACAACACAAGGGCTTCTCCCCGGCCTCGGTCGAAAGTGTCGCCGCCTGTCTCAACCTCATTATGGACGTGCATCAACTGGAGTACCTGGATAAGCTGTTAGATCAAGTCAACGGTAAAATCAGCGTCCAGCAATTCATCGACACCGTCCTTCGCATCTCCGCGGAAACGCCCCGTCTTCTCAAGAACATCCAGTTGCCCCCTTCCCCGTTGACCCCGGAAGCCATCGAGAAACTCCTGGCCGAGGAGGATGTGGAGCAGCTCAGACATTTCCTCCGGCAGACCCTCATTCTCATCAGCGAGGGATGCACCCTCCTCACCCTCATCAAACGGGGCGACATCTTACAGCGAACCGTCAACACGGCCTGCCAACTGGTGCAAGGTACCATTGGTCTCGCCTTAGCCATCGGAGAGGGAACGTGCGTGGACCTCGCCACCTGTGGCACGTCGAATCACGTGGAAATCCCTCCCACCCTCGTCCAGGACCTCCTGCCCCTTCTCGATACCAAAGGGCCGGCACATGTGAGCCGGCCGGAACGTCTTCCTCAACTCCTGCTGGACATCCTCCGGTACGACGAAACCCAGCAGCTCATCAGCGTCCCCTTGTGGTACCGGGGGAATCCCCGGGGGTACGTCCTTGTCAACGTTCCTGGGGACATTCCCGTACACGAAGAGGATCTCTACATGCTGGCCGCGCTGGCCCGCCAGGCCTCCTTTGCCCTGGAAAACCTGACCCTTCACTCCCGGGTCGAGGAGCTGGGGCGGATGGAGGAGCGACAACGCATCGCTCAGGACCTCCACGACACCGTCGCCCAGTTGCTTTTCGTCATCGGCATGGAAGCGGAGAGCCTCCTGCACGCCATTCCCGAGGATTCCCCCCTGCACCGGCGGGCATTGCGCATCCGGCGCATCACCTCCCGGGCCAGCAATGAGCTCCGCTCCGCCATCGCGGCCCTGCGGTCCTACCCCGTCTCCGGGGAGAACACCCTGGCGGACGCGCTCCAGCAGACGGCGGAAGAGTGGGAGCGCCTCTCCAAGCTGGACGTCACCCTCGTGCTCCCCTCCCAATGGCCCACCCTGTCCGGCCGGGCCGCGAGGGCCATCTACCGTGTGGTCCGGGAAGCCCTCATCAACGTGCAGAAACACGCCCACGCTACAGCCGTCGTCATCAGCGTTACCCCCTTCCCCAACCGGCTGGTCGTCACCGTCCAGGACAACGGCGTTGGCTTCCCCACACACATCTTCCAACTCCTGGAAAGTGACGTGAACTTCGGCCTGAGGACGATGGAACATCTGGCCGAGGCCGTAGGGGGATACCTGGAACTTTCCAACGGAGAGGATGGCGGGGCGGTGGTGCGCCTTGTGTTGCCTCTGCCCGCGTGATATCCTCGTAAGAACGTACGGAGGTCGCCATGCTTTTGGCCGTTGACATCGGGAACAGCGAAGTGACCCTGGGCGTCCACGACGGGACGCGGTGGATTGCCCGCTGGCGCTTGCGGTCCGTGGTACACGCCACGGCCGATGAATACGCGCTGTGGATCAAAGGCCTCTTCCGCGAGGCCGACATCCCCCTATCCCGGATACGAGGCGTTAGCCTGGCCAGCGTCGTCCCACCCCTCACCGACACCCTGGGTGAGGTCCTCGAGACCCACTTCGACGCGCCCATGCTCATCGTCAACGCGCACACCCCCATGCCCATCCGCATCGCCATTGACAAGCCTGAGGAGGTCGGCGCGGATCTCATCGCCAACGTGGTGGCCGCATATCACCGCCTGCGCGCGGCGCACATTGTCGTCAGTCTGGGGACGGCCACCGTCCTCACCGCGGTCAACGCGCGAGGGGAATTCCTCGGGGCAGCCATTGCCCCGGGATTGCGCATGGCAGCCGCCATCCTCGCCGAGCGCACGGCTCAGCTTCCGGGCATCCAACTTCAGGCTCCAAGCGCGGCCATCGGCCGAAACACCGTCCAGGCCATGCAAAGCGGCCTCATCCTCGGCTATGTGGGCCTTATCGAAGGGCTCGTTGCCCGATTCCGGGAGGAAATGGGGACACCCGCCCCTGTCATTGCTACCGGAGGACTCGCCGGTCTCATCGCCCCACACACCCTCGTCATCGAGCAAGTGGACCCCTGGCTGACGCTGGAGGGTCTACGCCTTCTCGCCGAATACAACCACCTCATTTCGGACAACTGAAGATCCCCGCCATCTCCCCCGGTTTACTCCGTCCTTCCCCCTTCATAACCTCAGGCGATAATCCCTTATTCCGAACTCCGATAAAGAAGTATGTCCCAAATCATATCCACTAATAAGAACCCGGGCTTACACTGGTAACAAAATCCACATGTACAAGACGATTGCCTTCCGGACGAGAAAGGCGCTCTGCCCCTCTCGGCCGGTTCATTATTCTGACCAAGGAGGTCCACAGTGAAGCGACGGCATCTATGGGTGTTCGGAGCTGTACTCTTACTCCTCGTGGTCATCGTTCCCATCGCCTACAGCCTTCCTCGCGAACGCCCTCCCGACGATCCTCAACGCTACCTGCAACGTCATCCCGTTCCCCTCAATCACAGCAACCTCATTCAAGGCCCCTTCAAAACGCCGCAAGACGTGACCAAGGAATGTCTCCGGTGCCATCCGGACGCGGCAAAGGAGGTCATGCAAACGACCCACTGGACGTGGGAGGGCAAACCGGTGAAAGTGCCCTGGCGAGACGAACCGGTGACCATCGGCAAGAAGAACCAGATCAACAACTTCTGTATCAGTATCATGGGGAACCAGCACACCTGTACCACGTGCCACGCGGGGTACGGGTGGAGCGAGGACAAGCCCTTCGACTTCTCCAACCCGTACAATGTGGACTGTCTGGCCTGTCACGCGGACATGAGCGTCTATGCCAAGGGGTTCTCCGGCCTCCCGGCCAAGGGGGTCGACCTGCTGGCTGCGGCCAAGAGTGTTCACAACCCCAAGCGGGAGAACTGCGGTAAATGCCACTTCAACGGCGGAGGCGGCAACAACGTCAAACACGGTGACTTGGACCAAAGCCTGCTCCTCCCGCCGCCGGAGCTGGACGTACACATGGGGCGCCTGGACTTCCAGTGCACGGACTGCCACAGGACCCAACATCACCGCATCAAGGGCCGTCTCCTCGCCGACAACTACACCATCCCCTATGAGGAGCAGGTCCACTGCACCGATTGCCACAGCCAGAGACCTCACGAGGACGATCGGTTGAACTTCCACACGAAGAGTGTGGCCTGCCAGACGTGCCACATCCCGGAGATGGCTCCCAAGGACCCCACGAAAATCTTCTGGGATTGGTCTAAAGCGGGCCAGGATCGTCCCGAGGACCATTACACTTACCTGAAGATCAAGGGCGAATTCATCTACAAGCGCCACGTCAAACCGGTTTACCGCTGGTTCAACGGCAACAACAAGTACCGCTACATCCTCGGCGACCGCATCGATCCCACGAAACCGACGATTATCGACGAACCGGCCGGAAAGATCACCGACCCCACCGCGAAGATCTTCCCCTTCAAGATCCACGTGGCCATCCAGCCCTACGACAAGGAGTACAAGTACTTGCTCGCGCCCATCACCTCCGGTCCCGGCGGGTTCTGGCACGATTTCGATTGGGATAAGGCCTTCCGCCTGGCCGAACCCATCACCGGGTTGAAGTACAGCGGCAAGTACGGCTGGACCGAAACGTGGATGTTCTGGCCAACCACACATATGGTTCGACCCGCGAAAGAGGCCCTACAGTGCGAGGACTGCCACGGCCCCAAGGGACGTCTGGATTGGAAGGCTCTGGGATATCCGGGCGACCCGAAGGAGTGGGGGGGCCGTTTCCAGCTGAACTTAGTCCCGGAGGGAGAGAAATAGGCCATGACGAATCTACGATCTTTCTCACTGCGCACGGGCATATTCTTGACCATCCTGTCGGCCCTGGTCCTGGGCCTCATCTGGGGATTTCCCTACGTCCGGGCCCAGACGGGGGTCCCTCCTCTCGAGACGGTGACCATTGAGCTCCCACCCAAAGGTTCACCCATGCACCCGCCGTTCCCCATCCTGGACGCGAACGGCGAGCACGTCCTCAAAAGCGGTCGACCCATGTCCACCATGCGCACGTGCGGCCAATGTCACGATACAAACTTCATCGCCACCCACAGCTACCATGTGGACATGGGCCTTTCGGATATACTGCACCGACGCACACCGGCCTCGGGAGAACCGTGGGATGTCTCCAACGGCCCCTTTGGCCGCTGGGATCCCCTGTTCTACAGGTACCTCTCCCAGCCCGGGGATGAGCGCCTCGACCTGAGCACGGCCGAGTGGATAATGACCCAGGGGATATACCATCCGGGGGGCGGCCCGGCCGAAATCTCCCGGGAGGGACAACTGCTGACCCAACTGGAGCCGGACCCCACCCACCCGGAAACGGCCATCCTGGACGCGACCACAGGCCAGGCCAAGCCCTGGGATTGGCGCCGTTCGGGCACGGTGGAGGTCAACTGCATCCTCTGCCACACGCCCAACCCCAATAACCAGGCACGCATCCAGGCCCTGAAAGAGGGGGCCTTCGCCTGGGCGAACACGGCCACACTCCTGGGCACGGGCATCGTGGATAAGACCGCGGACGGCTGGCACTGGAATCCCAACGCCTTTGGTCCCGACGGCAAGCTGAAGAAGGCCTTCGTGACCATCCAGGAACCGTCGAACAAGAACTGTGCCGCCTGCCACGGTCCGGTGCACACCGACCCCAGCCAACCTGCCGTTGTGACCGAACTCAATCCGCAAACGGCCACCGTGGGCCAGGTGTTCTCCGGACAACGCATCTCCAAATCGGGCATGAACATCCAGGGGAAGGAAAAGCTCACCCGGCCCTGGGACGTCCACATGGACCGAGGACTTTCCTGTGTGGACTGCCACTTTGCCCTGAACAACCCGGCCCAGGCGTGGGAGAAACGGGAAAATCGGCCGCACACCCTCGTGTACGATCCGCGGCGTCTGGACATCGGCGACTACCTCAAAACCCCCGTCCACGACTTCGCCCGGGGCGAGACGGCCCAACACCCCCTCGATCCCAAGAGCAAGGGGACGATGCGGCGGTGTGAGGATTGCCACGATGCCAAACGGGTCCACACAGGTGTGCTCCCGTACGCCAACCGGCACCTGAGCGTTCTGGCCTGTGAAACGTGCCACATCCCCAAACTGTACGCCCCGGCCATCGAGGCCTACGACTGGACCGTCCTCATGCCCGACAAATCCCCGCGGGTCGTTTACCGGGGGATGGACGGCCCGGCCCCCATGCCCGGTGGAGACGTCCCGCCGACGGTGGCCAACCTCGTCACCGGTTACACCCCTGTGACCTTGTTACGGCACAACCGCACGGGGATGCCCGAACTGACCACGCCGAACTGGCTCTACACCCTCATCGGCACCACGTCAAAAGGTGAACGCACCACCTCTAAGAGCGGTGGCGACTGGATAGCACCTTACAACCTGATTACCACCTGGTTCTGGGTGTACACCGATGCCAACGGACGGGTGCGCCCCGTTCGGCGCATCGACCTGGAGAAGGCCTGGTTCGACGGGGATACCTACGCGGCGGACGTCGTAGCTCTCTTCGACGCGAACCGGGACGGACAACTGAGCCCCGACGAGCTCGTCCTGGACACCAAGGCAAAACGGGATCTCATCGCCCAACGCCTGGCTGCATTGGGCCTGAAGAACCCACACATCGAGGGGCGTGTTCGCCCGTACAGCGTAAGCCACGACGTCGCGGAGAAGGGGTGGGCCCTCGAAGAGTGCACGGCCTGCCATAACACCCAATCCCGTCTCACACGCCCCATGCAATTGGCCCCTTACGTGCCTGCGGGGGTCGAGCCCACCTTCGTCAAGGACACCAATGTGGTCAAGACGGGGCGCATGGTGAAGAAGGAAGATGGCCTCTACCTCCAACCCGACCCCAAGGACTACGGCCTCTACATCTTCGGCCATGACCGAATCCCCATCATCGACTGGTTTGGGTTCCTCCTCTTCGTCGGCGTCATTCTGGGCGTGAGCGGCCATGCGGCCCTGCGCATCTACGCGGCAAAGCGGCGGAAACATGCCCACGCCGGCTCGGTGGAAGAGGTCTACCTCTACACGCCCTTCGAGCGATTCTGGCACTGGCTCCAGGCGACGACCATCGGCTTACTGCTGGTCACCGGGTTGCTCATCCACCGTCCGGACTTCTGGCCGGCCCTGAGCAACTACCGTTACCTCGTCCCCATTCACAACGTCTCCGCGGCCCTGCTCATCCTGGATGCCTCCCTCTCCCTCTTCTACCACCTGACCACAGGGGCCATCCGGGAGTTCATCCCCAAGCCGCGGGGCTTCTTCGACCAAGCCATACAACAGGTCCGTTATTACACCTACGGCATCTTCCGGGGTGAGCCGCACCCCTTCGAGAAGGTGCCCGGACGCAAATTGAACCCGTTACAGCAGGTCACCTACTTTGGGCTCCTCAACGTCCTGCTGCCCTTGCAAATGCTCACCGGTCTCCTCATGTGGGGAGAGCAGTATTGGCCCGACGCCATACAGAAGATCGGCGGGCTCCACACGCTGGCGCCCATCCACTCCCTGGTGGCGTGGCTCTTCGCCTCCTTCGTCGTGGGCCACGTGTACCTCACAACGACCGGCCTGACACCACTGGAGGACATCCGGGGAATGATCACCGGTTGGGAACGGATAGAGGTGCCCGAGGGCAAGGGAAGCCATGAAGCGTAACCGAGATACGTCATCAGCCATTGGAGGTGGTTCAATGAAAGGAGAACAGGCACATCGCGAGGCGCGAGGGTGGTTCAATCGGCCCACGAAACCGTACACATACCCCTACTGGGGTGGGATCTTGCTGGGGATCGTCCTCTTCCTGGCCTTCCTCATCCCGGGAACGGGGCTGGGAGCGTCGGGGGCTCTGGCCGCGGTGGGCGCGTTCATCGTCGACATCATCGCTCCGGGCCACGTGGACCGGACGCCCATTTTGGCCCACCTGGCCGGTGGCCACAAGAATCCCTTTTCCAGCTGGCTCATCCCCCTGGTCATTGGGATGATTATCGGAGGCTTCGTCTCCGGTGTCATCGGCGGACGGGCCAAGTGGGAGACGACTCGCGGTCCTCGCATTTCCGATAAGACCCGCTGGGTCCTCGCGTTCGTGGGCGGCTTCATCTTCGTCTACGGGGCTCGGATGGCCCGAGGGTGTACGTCGGGCCAAGCACTGACGGGTGGGGCCGTCCTCTCCGCGGGGAGCTGGGCGATTATGATGGCCATCTTTGCAGGGGCGTACGCGCTGGCGTACTTCCTGCGCAACGTGTGGAATTAACCGGCTCGTGAGGAGGCAGCTATGGCGCCTTTTCCTTTGACTCTGTCCAAACCTCTTCTGTACGTGGTTCTGCTTATTCTGGGCTTTGGTTTCGGCTTTGCCCTGGAAACGTCCGGGTTCAACTACGCGCCCAACCTGGCCGCCCAGTTTTACTTCAAGGACACCCGGGTCCTCAAGGTCATGTTCACGGCCATCATCGTGGCCATGGTCCTCGTGTTCCTGGCCGTGGAGACGTTCGTCCTGGATTATTCCCTCATCTGGGTGCCCCCCACCTACTTGTGGCCGGGGATCCTGGGCGGGTTGATTATGGGCGTGGGCTTCATCATCGGAGGATACTGTCCGGGGACCTCTATGGTCGCCGCGGTGACGGGCAAGATCGACGGGATCTTCTTCGTCCTCGGCGGCATCGCCGGCTGTATCACCTTTTCCGAAACGGAGCGGTTCTTCCATTACTTCTATAACGACAGTTACTACGGCCGCCTGACGCTGATGGACGTGTTCCACCTGCCCATTGGGGTCGTTGTGCTCCTCGTGCTCTTCATGGCCTTCTTCATGTTCTGGATTTCGGAAAAGCTGGAACAGCGGTTCGGGGGGAAGGACCCGGCTCAGGAATCCCGGTTGCGTTACGCGGTGGCCCTGGTGATCCTCCTGGCCGGTGTGGGCGTCCTCCTCATCGGTGACCCGACGCCGGAACGGGGTTGGGCCCATATCGCTCCCCAGAAGCAACCGCTCCTGGAAAACCGCAGCGTCTACATTCACCCCGGCGAGGTTCTGAAGTACATCGACGACGACACGGTCGCGGTGGAGTTGATCGACGTCCGGGATGATGCGGCCTACAACCTGTTCCACCTCTACTGGGCGAAACACGTGCCCCTCGCACGCATAGACACCATCGTGCCCACCCTGGCGAAGAACCCCTACGCGGATTCCACCCTCGTGGTGGTCATGAGCAACGACGAGACGTTGGCCACGGAAGCGTGGAAGCACCTCGTGGGGGGTAACGTGCCGAACGTGTATATCATGGACGGGGGCCTGAACCACTGGCTGGAGGTGTTCGGTGAAGAGGATGGGTTGGAACCCCTTCCCGGGCCCTTCGCGGATGAGGAGCTGCACTTCCGCATCCCTCAAGCCAAAGGGGACGGATTTGCGGCTTCGCAACCTTGGTGGCATCATTATAAAGACGTGTTACAATTTACCCCTAAAGTGAAGCTCCAACGCAAGAAGGCGCCAACAGGCGGTGGGTGCGGTTAAGACGAGCCCGCTTCGAAACCGCTCATCTCTGTCCTAGAGCCCGACGCCTTGGCGTCGGGCTCTACTCGTTTATGGGGGAGGACTCATGCTCAAGTTTTGGGAAAGCCTCATCGGCGGTGTGGCCCAGAAATGGCTGGACCGGCTCATTAGCCCGGCTCTGGCCTTCTGGCTGACGGGGGGACTCTTGTACGCGTCCCGCGTGGGATGGGATCGGGTGGAGGAGGTGTTCCGCACCTTGCCCGACTTCGTGACGGTCAGTGTCCTCGCGTTGGCCCTGCTCGTCGTCGTGGGCTCGGCCACCCTGGTCGAGGGATTGCAGGAGAGTTTGCTCCACTTCCTGGAGGGACATTGGCCCGGCTGGCTGGGGTGGCTTCGCGGTCTCCTGGTTCGGCGTGAACGTCGTCGCTTTACCCGCGCCCAGGCCCGGCTCCGGGAACTGGCCCAACGCTGGTCCGACCTTACCCCGGAGGAGCGGGAGGAGTTCACCCGCCTCGACCTCCTCGCCCACTCCTATCCACGCATCTTACCCATCCAACCCACCCGGGTGGGCAACATCCTGCGAGCGGCGGAGGAGTACCCCCAGCGCCGTTACGGCCTGCGCCCCCGGGTGATCTGGCCCCGCCTGTGGCTCATCCTTCCCGACAGGCCTCGGGGGGAAGTGGCCCAGGCGCGAGAACGCCTCAACTCGGCCCTGCGCATCATGGTCTGGAGCCTGGCCTTTCTCCTCTGGTGCTATCTGACCATCCCCGGCACTCCCATCATTCGCCCGCGTCCCCCGGTGACCGCCCCCGTGTGGGTGGTGCTTGGGGCCTACCTGCGCGTGTGTTGGCCGGCGCTCGTCACCCTTGCAGGCCTTTTGTGGGGGTACAGGCGCGTCGTGGCCGCAGCGGAAACGTACGGGGACATCCTGCGCGCGGTGTTCGACCTGTACCGGGATGAGCTGTATGAGGCCCTCCGCTGGCCCGAAAAGGGGGAGGAGTGGGAGCGAGGCCGGGACCTATCCCGGTTCCTCTGGCACGGGAAGTAGGGCCGACTTGGGGGACCCTGATGCGTAACGTCACTCGTCATTCGTCATGCGTCAGGCGCCGGTGAGAACGTCGGCGCGGTTAGCGCAACCTGGCTTAAAATACGTGATGCGTGATTCGTAATGCGTAAGGAGGATTGGCGCGATAGGGTCAACCTTGTCTTCGCGCCATCCTTTCGTTCGTCGGTGGTCGGTCGTCGGGTGTCATTCGTCATCCGTCATGCGTCAGGCGCCGGTGAGAACGTCGGCGCTGCAGGCGTAGTTTGGCGTGATGACGTGATGCGTAATTTGGGCGACGAGGTTCGCGCTGTGGGGCCAACCTTGTCTTCGTGCCGGTCAGTTACTCGTTACTCCGTTACTCGTTATTTCCCATGTGTGATATAGTAGGGGTGGAGGTGGGGAGTGCCTCCCGCCTCCTTCACACCGATGTGCGTCCCATCCAAATTTCAGTACACCACGAGGAGGTGCGTCATGTCGAAGAAGATCCTCATGTTGGTCGGCGACTACGCGGAAGACTACGAAACCATGGTGCCCTTCCAGGCCCTCCAGATGGTCGGCTACACCGTCCACGCGGTGTGTCCGGGCAAGAAAGCAGGGGAGTTCGTGCGCACGGCCATCCACGATTTCGAGGGAGATCAGACGTACAGCGAGAAGCGGGGGCATAATTTCACCCTCAACGCCACATTCGACGAAATCGACCCCGCGGAATACGATGGTCTGGTGCTCCCGGGGGGCCGGGCGCCGGAGTACATCCGCCTCAACGAACGGGTCCTGGAAATCGTTCGGCACTTTGCCGAGACCAACAAGCCCATCGCGGCCATCTGCCACGGGCCTCTGGTGCTGGCCGCTGCAGGGGTACTCAAAGGACGTAAGGCGACGGCCTACCCGGCCGTGGGGCCGGATGTGGCGAACGCGGGGGCGGAATACGTGAGTGTCCCCGTCGACCAGGCCTTTGTGGACGGCAACCTGGTCACCGCGCCGGCGTGGCCTGCCCATCCCGTATGGCTAGCCAAGTTCCTGGAAGTCCTCGGCGCCAAGGTGGAAATCTAACCCCTCGTCGGGGCACCGTCATCGCTCCTTAGTACTCGGCGCTTTTCGTCCCAAGCGCCGAGTACTAAGGTCCCCCCTCACAGAATGTGCCGCAGGAACTCGCGAGTACGTTCGTGCTTCGGGTGGGAGAACATCTCCTCGGGAGGGGCTTCCTCCACGAACACCCCCTGATCCATGAAGATAACCCGGTTGGCAGCGTGGCGGGCGAACCCCATCTCATGAGTGACCACCAGCATGGTCATGCCCTCCGCGGCCAACTCCTCCATGACCTTCAACACCTCTCCGACCAGCTCCGGGTCCAGGGCCGATGTGGGCTCATCGAAGAGCATCACGTCCGGGTGCATGGCCAGCGCGCGGGCAATGGCCACCCGTTGCTGTTGTCCCCCGGAAAGGCGGCTCGGGTACTCATCCCGTTTATCCATCAAGCCCACCTTCTCCAGGAAGTACTCGCCGATGCGTATCGCTTCCTCCCGGGGCATCTTCTTCACCGTCACCAACCCTTCGATAACGTTCTCCAGCGCGGTCATGTGGGGGAAGAGGTTGAACGACTGGAACACCATGCCCACGTGGGTGCGCAACTCCCGAATGAGACGTTGTTCCCGCCGACCGTAGTGATGTTTGGCCTTGATGTGATACCCCGCGATGCGAATTTCCCCGATATCGGGCTTCTCCAGGAGGTTCAAACAGCGCAAGAAGGTGCTTTTCCCGCTCCCGCTGGGGCCGATGATGCACACCACCTCCTGGGGGCGCACCTGTAAGTTCACCCCTCGAAGGACGTGAAGGTTACCGAACCACTTGTGCAAATTGGATACATCAACGATATACTCTTCCGATTGCTCCCGTTCTTCCATCTACCTCCTCCCCTTCCCTTCCGAACACTTCGGGACCACGTCGTTCCGACGTCCCCACCGCCCCTCCGTCTCAGTGGAGCACCATCTGGCGTTCGGATTTGCCCAAACGCCGTTCGATCTGGCGCTGGATGTTCTCGAAGATCATGGTGACCATCCAGTAAAATGCGGCAGCGATGAGCAACGTCTCCATACTGCGGAAGTATTGGCGGCCTACCTTTTGAGCCCGCCAGAAGAGCTCGTGCACCCCCATAAAGGAGACGAGCGCGCTATCCTTGAGCATGGCGATGAACTCATTCCCCGTGGGAGGGATGATGACCCGCAGGGCCTGAGGGAGGATAATGCGACGCATCATCTGCCCATACGTCATGCCCAGGGCCAGCGCGGCCTCTCGCTGCCCGTGGGGGATGGATTGAATGCCCGCCCGGAAGATCTCCGTCATGTAGGCCCCGTAGTTCACCCCCAGGGCCAGAATGCCCGACAGGGTCGCCGGCAAGATCAACCAGTGACTCCACGGCTTATCCGGAAAGGTCTGGGCGATTTGGGGCAAGGCCAGGTAGACGAAGAAGATTTGCACAATCAGGGGGGTGCCGCGAATGATGGAAATGTAAAACGTGGAAATGCTGTTGAACACCGGATTCGTGGAAATCCGACCCAACGCGCCCAAAAGGGCCAGCACAATGGCCAGGGAAATGGACGCCGCGGAGACGAACAACGTCATCGGAATACCGCGTGCAATGTAAGGCAACCATTTCCGCTGAAATGAGGTATCCAGACCCAGGCGACGCAGGACCAGGTACAAGAAGATGAGGATGATGACATACGTGATAGCAAATCGGGCTCGCTGCCCCGAACGGGAATGCCACCAACCGGAAAACCCCCGTGCTTGAGGGGGTACAACTTCAGGTGCTGCTTCCGACACAGACATCTTACGCCCTCCTCCCAACCGTGGGAGGGGGATATCCTCTATCCCCCCTCCCACGGGTCACTCATCGTACAATCCTCGTTCCCGTCTCCCCGCGCAGTGCGCGCGTAATGTTTTCCGGATTCGTGATGATAGCCTCTTTTCCTCCAGCCTCCAAAAATCGGATACACGCTTCTACCTTCGGCAACATGCTTCCCGGCGCGAAGTGTCCCTCCGCGATATACCGTTTCGCCTCCTCCACCGTCATCCGGTCCAACCACTTCTGGTTTGGCTTACCGAAGTTAATGGCCACCTTCTCCACCGCGGTGGAGATCAGGAAAAGATCGGCCCGAATTTCCCGGGCCAGGAGGCTGCTGGCCTTATCCTTGTCGATGACCGCGGCCACCCCTTGCAGGGAACCATCCTCCGTCTCGACCACAGGGATGCCTCCCCCGCCCGTGGCGATGACGATCCAGCCGTTGCGCACGGCTTGCTCGATGGCCGGACGTTCAACGATGGCCTTGGGCTCGGGAGAAGGGACCACCCGTCGCCACCCACGCCCTGCGTCCTCCACCACGGGCCACCCCTCGGCCGCGAACTTCTCGGCCTCCTCCTTGGTGAGGAAACCGCCGATGGGCTTCGTCGGGTGTTGGAACGCGGGATCACCCTTGTCGACCAGCACCTGGGTGACCACCGTGTAGGCCAATTTCTGCATCCCGCGGCGCCGGAACTCGTTATCCAGGGCCTGTTGCAACATGTAACCGATGGACCCCTGCGTATCGGCCACGATAATGTCCATGGGGGTCATGTGAACCTCGTGCGCGGCCAACTCATTCCGCCGCAGGATGAACCCCACCTGCGGGCCGTTGCCGTGGGTGACGACCACATCCCACCCTTCCTCGATCATATCCGCGATGTGGCGACACGTCTCCCGCACCGCTTCCCACTGGTACTTCACCTCCACGTGCTGTTTGTCCTTGATGAGGGAATTTCCCCCAATAGCGACTACTGCGACGCGCCTGTTGCTCATCGATCTCACCTCATTGTCAAAGCCATGATAGCTTTTTGGACGTGGAGACGATTTTCCGCCTCGTCGAAGACCACGGATTGGGGCCCGTCCAACACCGAGCTCGCCACCTCGATATCCCGGTCCGCGGGGAGAGGATGCATGTAAATCGCGTCCGGGGCGGCCAGGGCCATGCGCTCATCGGTCACAATCCAATCCTTGTACTTATCCTGCAACTTCTTGCCCTCCTCGGGATCCGTCGTCGTCAGAAGGGGACCCCAGGATTTGGCATAAACCACATCGGCCCCTTTGAAGCCCTCATCCATGTCGTGGACGATGTCGAAACCGGTGCCGTGCTTCCGGGCGAGCGCCTTGGCCTCCTCCACGATCTCCGGCATGAGCGGAAATTCCGGGGGATAGGAAAGAACCACGTCCATGCCAAACCGCGGCATCAACAGAATCAACGACTGGGGGACGGAAATCGGCTTCAAGTACGAAGCCGCGTAGGCCCAGGACACGACGATGCGTTTGCCCTGAGGATTGCCCTTCTTCTCCATGATGGTCATCAAATCGGCCAGGATCTGGAAGGGATGGAAGATGTCGCACTGCATGTTGAGGACCGGCACCCGGGAAGCCGAGGCCACGTCCCGGATGTACTTGTTCCCAATGCCCCAATCCACGTTGCGGATGGCGATGCCGTCGAAATACCGGCCCAGGATCTCGCCGATCTCCTTGGCCGTATCCCCGTGCGCGATCTGCGTTGTCCGGGACTCGATGAACGCGGCATGTCCCCCCAATTGGGCCATCCCCGCCTCAAAGGAGGACCGGGTCCGCGTGCTCGAGTAGAAGAACAGCATCGCCAACGTCTTGTCCCGCAACAGGGGGTGCGGAATACCCAACGCGCGTTCCTGCTTCAAGCGAAACGCGACCTCCAGCGCGGTCTCCAACTCCTCCTTGGTCCATTCCAAGGTCGTAATCATATCTCGTCCGCGCAAATTCGTCTGCATGGCCAACCTCCTAGAAAGGAATTATCGAGCCCACCCCACACAACACCGGCGGGGAAAGGCATCCGCCCGGAACGGAAGGTGCACAGCCGTCCCGGACGGGTAAAAGCACGGTCAAACCGCCGCGAGCTCACCGCTCCTTCTCGATGTTTCGGATCAACGCGGGCAAAATAGCGTAAAACCCCGTCGCGTCCACCACGTCCTTCAAGGGGACCTGATCCTCCACCGTGTGGGCGTAAATCTCGTCGCCGGGGCCAAAACCGATGCTGGGGATACCCGCTTTCCCCATCCAGTAAATGCCGTTCGTGCTGAAGTTCCACTTCCCCGTCCGGGTCGGCCGGCCGAAGTAGAGCTCGTAAGCTTTCAAGCCGGCCTGGACGAGAGGATGATCCTCCTCCAGCGCCCAGGCGGGGAAGTACTTCTCCACGGGGAAGACAAAGCCCGTGTAGCTCGGCTCCTTGTACTGGAGGATCTCCACCCACACATCCCCCTTCTCCCGGTTCTCAGGAGGAATGAGGGACTCCACCTCTTGCAACGCCCGCTCCTTTGTCTCGCCAAAGGTTACCCGTCGGTCGATCCAAATGGTGGCCTCGTCGGGAACCGCGTTGATGCTGGGGGTTTTGACCTTCATGTCCGTGACGGTGATCTTTCCCTTCCCCAGGAAGGGATGGTCGCCTAATTTGGGGCCCAGATCCCGCACCCCTGCGATGACGGGAAGAATTTTGTAGATCGCGTTATCCCCCAGCTCATTGCTGGCCGCATGGGCCGAGCGCCCCTTGGCCACGACCTTCATCTCCACCCGCCCTTTGTGCCCGCGGTACACCTGCATCTTCGTGGGCTCGCCGATGACCACGAAATCGGGGCGGATGCCCTCCACTTCGACGAGGGCGTTGGGCGCCAGCCCGTCGCACCACTCCTCCATGTTCCCGAAATAGTACGCGGTGACCCCCTCCAGCAGGCCCAACATCTTGGCAAAGGCCAGGCCGTACACCATGCCCGGAGTGGAACCCTTCTCATCGCACGCCCCTCGCGCGTAGAGAATGCCGTTTTCCACCTTTCCCTCGAAGGGGTCCCACTCCCACGCCTCGGGGTCCCCGATCCCTACCGTATCGATGTGACTATCGTAAAGAAGCACCTTCGGTCCGTTGCCGATGCGCCCCACGATGTTCCCCATGCGGTCGAACCACATGTCATCGAAGCCCAGCTTCTCCATTTCAGCCGCGATGCGCTCTCCCACCTCGCGGATCTGGCCGTCCATGCTGGGGATGGCCACGATATCCCGCATGAAGCGGACGATATCCTCCTCCGCGGCCTCCACCGCAGCACGCACGGCCTGAACGGTTTTCTCGTCCATAGCGACTTCCTCCTTGAACTGTAAAGTTTACGGCCCCTCCCCCCGGGCGTCCCGGGGCAGAGCCGTTCATCGCGCCCTTATTTGCGAATGACGTGAAAGCGAACAAGGCCGGGTATGAAATAATGGCGCTCGTAAGCCACCGGAACACTTCTCTCGTCGTACAGCACCTGCTCCAGGAAGAGGAGCGATTGCCCTTCGGGGACCTCCAACGCCCGGGCCAGGGCCGTATCCGCGTCGACGGCCAGGACATTGGTATAGGCGTAGGAGACGATGGGCTTTCCCCGGCGGCGCAGCATATCCAACAATGACCCCTGAAAGGTCAATTTTACCTCCTCCAGGGGCACAAGGGCGGCGGGGATGACGTCCAGCATCCAGGCCACCGGAATGTCGTCGACCAGGCGAGTGCGTGAAATGACGACGACGGATTCTCCCTCGGGGATGCCGAGGCGGGCCGCGGCCTTGGGCAGAGCGGCCTCCAGCCGAATGTGGAGATCGCGCGTCCGCACCACCTTGTTACGGCGACGCATGATCTCGTCCAGGCTCTCCAAAACCTCGAGCCCCCCTTCCACGGTGATGGGGGGCACATTGACAAAGGTTCCCACGCCTCGCCGACGGACGATGATCCCCTGGGATTCCAGCGCCCGCAACACCTCCCGTAGCGTCGCGCGGGAAACTCCCAGCTGTTTAGCCAACTCCGGCTCCGGCGGCAACTTGTCCCCCGGGCGATATCCGCCTTTGGCCAACAATTGCGTCAACGCATCCTGGGCCCTCATGTACAAGGGCCGAATGTCCCGGCCTCCTCTGCCGGATCCTTCCTCCACTTCCTGCTCCACGGTCGACTCCCCTCCCATACTTTGCGCCCACATCACGGTCACCGCTCCCCACGGACGTACGGGATACCCAACGCCGCGGGAGCGCCAACGCGTCGGCGTACCCGCTCCTGTGTGGCGAAAATGAGAACCAAGATGGTGAAAAGGTACGGCATCATTTGCAGGAAATAAATGGGGATCGTGACCCCCTTCGTCTGCAAACCAAACTGCAGGGAGTTCACCCCACCGAACAGATACGAACCCAGCGCCGCCCGCAAGGGATCCCAGAAGGCGAAAATGACCAGCCCCACCGCGATCCACCCGCGGCCGGCCGTCATCCCCTCGATCCACCCGGGGGTGTACGAAAGGGAAATCGTGGCTCCCCCCAAACCGGCCAACATCCCCCCGATGAAGGTGTACAGGTAACGCAGCTTGAACACGTTGATACCGGCCGCATCGGCCGTAGCGGGATCCTCCCCCACAGCCCGCAAGTGCAATCCCGGCCGCGTCTTGAAAATGAAATACCAGGCCAGCGGGAAAAGGAGGAAGGAGAAGTACACCAGCGGATCCCGCTGAAAGAGCACCTCCCCCAGGAAAGGAATGCGGGAGAGCAGCGGGATCTTCCAGGCGGTGAAGCGGACACCGGGCACCCCTACGTAGGGTTTCCCCACCAGTGCGCTCAGCCCGGAGCCGAACAAGGTCAACGCGAGGCCGCTCACCACCTGATCCCCCCGCAAGGTGATGCTGACGAAGGCGTGAATGAGGCTCATCAGCCCCCCTACCAGCATGGCGGCCAGGGCACCGACCCAGGGGCTCCCCGTCTTCAACCCGACGATGAAACCGGAAACCGCCCCCATCAACATCATTCCTTCCACGCCCAGGTTGAGCACCCCGGCCCGTTCCGCGAAAATCTCCCCAATCGTCGCGTACAAAATCGGCGTACCGGCCCGGATGGCCGCAATTAGCGTCGCAGAAATGAAGACCCAGTCCATGAGTTTCCCTCTATCCCTCTGGATTGACGTCCCCTCAAGAGGACACGCGCTCAATCCGCAATGTGTAATAGCTGAGAATTTCTCCGCCCAGGACGAAGAACAAAATCAACCCCTGCAAGATGAACGAAACCGCTACCGGAAGCCCCATGCTGATCTGGAGCTGATCCCCGGCCACGAGCAACGCCCCAAAGAGAAAAGCCACGACCGGCAGAACCAGCGGGTGGAGCTTGGCCAACCACGCGATGATGATGGCCGTATAGCCGTAGCCCGGGGAAATTTGGTGCTGCAAGCGATGGATAATGCCCATGACTTCGGCCATTCCGGCCACCCCGGCCAGGCCCCCACTGATGGCCATGACGATGAGGACGTTGCGGGCGATGCGCATGCCCGCGTAGCGGGCGGCCTTCTGGTTGCGGCCGATGACGTCCACCTCGAACCCCCACTTGCTCCGAGTGACGAACACGTACAGGAGGATGGCCGCGATGATGCCGAACAGGAGTCCCAGGTGAACCCGATGCCGCGGCGTGAGGAAGAACAAGCCGGGGGTCCGAGGCAACCATAACTCCCGGGGAAACACGGCCGTCAGGGGGAATCCCAAGCTGGCCGGGTCCTTCCAGGGCACGTTGACCAGGTAATCCACCCAGAGGATGGCCACATAGTTGAGCATCAGGGTGGTGATGATCTCGTTGACGTTCAGGTAGGCCTTCAAGGCCCCCGGGATCAGGGCCCAGAGGGCGCCGGCGGCAAATCCGGCCGCGGTGATGATGACCAACCACATCCACGGCTGGATCTGGGGGAACTTCTGGGGGAGAAAGAGGGCGATTCCTCCCGCGGCAATGGCCCCCATGTGCAATTGTCCCTCCGCGCCGATGTTCCACAACTGCATGCGAAAAGCCAGGGAGACCCCCAACCCGGCCAGGATCAGGGGAATGGTCTTCACCAGCGTCTCCCCCAGGGCGTACTTGGACCCGAACGCGCCTTTAGCCATGGCCACATACGCCGCGACCGGATCCACCCCATTCGCCCAAATGAGCAAGGCGCCTGTGAGCAATCCCAACACGATGGACAACACAGGGACGATTGCGCTCACCCAGCGAGGACGTACCAGCCGCTGTTCGACGCGAATTCTCCAGGGAAATCCTCCCCGCCCCACCTTCATATCCTCCACGGTCATGCGCCTCTTCCCTCCAGACGAGTTCCTGCCATAAGCAGGCCGATTTCCTCCACCGGGGCATCCGGTGGGACCTCACCCATGATCTCGCCTTCGTACATGACAATGATGCGATCGCTCAACGCCCGCACCTCTTCCAGGTCCTCGGAGATGAGGAGAATAGCCGCCCCCTGGGAACGCTGCTCCAACAACCGCTGGCGGACGGCTTCCGTGGCCCCCACGTCCAACCCCTGGGTCGGGTGGACGGCGATGACGACCGCGGGCCGGGAGGAGAATTCCCGGGCCAGAATAAGCTTCTGGATGTTCCCACCGGACAGGGTACGGGCCTCCACATCGGGATTGGGAGCCATCACGTCGAAATGGCGGAGGAGTTCCTTGGCCTTCTCCCGCATCTGCTTCCAGTTCAGGAAGAAGCCCGGCAGGCGACGGTACGCCTTGAGGAACAGGTTGCCCGTGAGGTGCAGAGAGGGAACGATGCCCACGTGCACCCGGTCTTCCGGAATGTGGCTCACACCGGCATCGATGAAGGCCCGAGCCCCCGCGTTCGTCAAATCCTGTCCGTTGACCCGCACGCGTCCCCCCGTGCTCTCCCGCAAGCCGGTAATGACCTCGGCCAGCTCGCTCTGCCCGTTCCCGGAAACACCGGCCACCCCCAGAATCTCCCGCTCCCGCACGTGGAAAGTGACCCCCTTGAGGGCCGGAACCCCGCGATCACTCAACGCCCGGAGCCCCTGCACCTCCAACACGGGAGCGCCCGGCTCGACGGGTTCCTTCTCTATGTGGAAGAGGACCTCACGCCCCACCATCATGCGGGCCAGCTCCTCCTTGGTGGCCATCTGCGCCTCCACCGTCCCCACCACTCGACCTTTGCGCAGGATGGTGATGCGGTCGGCGATGGCCAACACCTCGTCCAGCTTGTGGGAGATGAAGATGATGGTATGCCCTTCCCGGGCCATCCGTCGCAGGGTGACGAAGAGCTCCTCCACTTCCTGGGGGGTAAGGACGGCCGTGGGTTCGTCCATGATGAGGATGCGGGCCCCCCGGTAGAGGGCTTTGAGGATCTCGACTCGCTGTTGCTCGCCCAGGCTGAGCTGCCAGATATACGCCTGGGGGTCGACTTTGAGGCCGTATTGCTCTTCCAACCGGCGGATCTCTTGCTCCGCCTCGGCCAGGTTGAGGAAGAAACGGGGTTTATCCAGCCCGAGGATGATGTTTTCGGCCACCGTGTGGGTTTCGACGAGCTTGAAATGCTGGTGGACCATGCCGACACCGTGGGCGATGGCGTCACGCGGGGAGTTGAAGACGACCCGTCGACCGTAAAGGTAAATTTCCCCTTCGTCAGGACGGTAGAGGCCGCTGAGGATGTTCATCAACGTGGTCTTGCCGGCCCCATTTTCCCCCAAAAGAGCGTGGATTTCCCCCTCATAGGCACTGAAATTCACGTGATCGTTTGCCAAAACGCCGGGGAAGCGTTTGACAATGTTCCGCATCTCTACGGCAATACGCGCTGTTTCCCCTTCCATGCAATAGCCTCCCGGAAGAATGTAGGGGAATCGGGGTGCCATGTGCGCCGACATGGCACCCCGACGAGCGATCCGTCAGAATGGCATCATCCCACGAGGCCCATTACTGGGGTATCTCGCCGACGACCCCTTCGACGAACCACTTCATGCTCAACATCTCCTCATCGGAGAGACATTGCCCCTCAGGCACCTTCACGTTGCCGTTCTGGTCCTTGATGGGGCCGCAGAAGACATCCCAGGACCCGTCGATGATCTTCTGCTTCTCCTGCTCGACCAGGGCCTTCACATCGTCGGGGACCATATCGCCGTAGGGGCCCAGGTCGACGACCCCGTCGGCCAGACCACCCCAGTACGGTGTCGGATCGAATTTGCCGGCCTGAATGTCCTTGACGACCTTGGTGTAGTACACACCCCAGTGCCAGACGGGACCGGTGAGCACGGCCTTGGGGGCGAAAGAGCGCATATCCGAGTTATAGCCGATGCCGTAGGCCCCGTGGTCCTGGGCGGCCTGCATGGGAGCCGGCGTATCCTGGTGCTGGGCGATTACATCCACGCCCGAGGAAAGGAGCGTCTCCGCGGCCTCCCGCTCCGTGGGCGGATCGTACCACGTGTTCGTCCACACGACTTGGACGGTCGCGTTGGGATTGACCTTACGCACTCCCAGGGTGAAGGCGTTGATCCCGCGGATGACCTCGGGAATGGGGAAAGCGGCCACGTAGCCGATCTTGTTGCTCTTCGTCATCTTGCCGGCTACAAGGCCAGAGAGATAGCGCGGTTGATACATGCGGCCGAAGTAGTTGGTGAAATTCTTGCCGTTGGACTTGTACCCGGAGCAATGCAACCAGTAGACATCGGGATACTCCTCGGCCAGAGCCGCCATCGTGTCCATGTAGCCGAAGGAGGTCCCGAAGATGACGTCATATCCCTTCTCCGCGAAATCGCGGAAAACGCGCTCGGCATCGGCGCCCTCGGGCACGCTCTCCACATACGCCGTCTCCACGTTGGGGACGTTCTTCTCCAGCTCCAGACGTCCCTGATCGTGGGCATAGGTCCAACCCGCGTCACCAATGGGGCCCACGTAGACGAACGCGGCCTTGATCGGCTTGGCCTCCGCGCCCGACTCGGCAGGGGCTTCTGCCTTCTTCTCCTCCGCCTTGGGAGGTTCCTCGCCGCCGGGGATCTCGCCGATCACGCCCTTGACGAACCACTTCATGTTCCAAATCTGCTCCCAGGAGAGGCTATCCCCCTCGGCCACGGCGAGCTGTCCGTTCTGGGCGTAGATGGGCCCGGCCCCCACATCGAGTTCGTGAGAGACGATCTTCTTCTTGAGCTCGCTCACCTTTTCCTTGATGGCGTCATCCGCGGCCGGACCGAACTTGAAGTCCACGATGCCGGTATCCGCATCCCACCAGGAATCGGGCAGCCCACGCGGCTTGAACGTGCCCTCCTTCACCTCCTTGAGGATCTCCGCGTAAGCAACGCCCCAATTCCAATGAGGCACACCGATGCACCCGGCGCCCGCGAGCTCACACGCGTTGGGGCTGTCGTAGGCCATGCCCCATTTGCCCTTCTCCGTGGCCGCCTGGACGGGGCCGGGCGTGTCGGACCCGGTGATGATGACATCCGCGCCTGCGGCCAGCAGGGTTTCCGCGGCCTCACGCTCTGTGGGCGGGTCGTACCAGGAGTTGATCCACACGACCTGGACCTGGATGTCGGGGTCTACGCTGTGGGCCCCCAGGGTGACGAAGTTGATATGCCGGATGACCTCAGGAATGGGGAAGGGGGCGACATACCCCAGCTTCTTGGTTTTCGTCTTCATGGCCGCGGCCACGCCGGCCAGGTACTTCATCTTGTACATGCGGCCGAAGAGGTTGTCGAAATTCGTGTCGTTCCACTTGTACCCCGAGACGTGAATCCACACGGTGTCGGGATATTCCTGGGCCAGCTTCTCCATCGTGTCCATGTAGCCGAAGGAGGTTCCGAAAATGACATCGTACCCCTTCTCCGCGAACTCGCGGAAGACGCGCTCGGCGTCGGCTCCTTCGGGCACGCTCTCCACGTACGTGGTCTCCACATCGGGCATGACCTTTTCCACGTACTTGCGTCCCAAATCGTGGGCATAGGTCCACCCCGCATCACCGATGGGGCCGACGTACACCCAGGCGGCTTTGAGCTTCTTCCCCCCCTCTTTTTCGGCCTGAGCGGGCTGTGTCGGTTGGGTTGCGCCCATGGTCTGGGCCGGGGCGGGTTTCGTGGGCGTCGGGGTGGCTTTGGAACAAGCGCCTACCACCAAAGCGATGAGCAGGACGAGCAGTACAACTCCCCACAGACGGCGCATGGTGACCCTCCTTCTCCTTGGTCGTCCTTCTTTGAACTCGCGTTCCATACCTTGGGTGACGTCTCGACATCCTCCGTGTTCGGCAAAAGATCGGCCTCATGTCCCCATCGCGCCGAGATCATCACCCTGTGACCTCGGTCATGAAAAGAGCCCGTCACGCCCTTTTGACATCGCCGAGGTACACCCAAACACGCGGGGAATCACGAATGTAATAGTACCATCATTCGGGGGAAATTGTCAATCCCGTTGTCAGACAACCCTGGATTGGGGAGGACCGTCCCCTTTTACCGTCACACGTTCAATTCCCAAGGGGGAGCGAAATACGTAAGATAAGAAGGGGAAAGCAAGAAACACCTGACAGGAGTGCAAAGGCGATTGGCATGACAGAAGGGAGATCGCTGTACGACCTCACGTACGAGGAACTGGAGGACGTCATCAAGGGGTGGGGGCACCCCGCGTATCGCGCGCGCCAAATTTGGGAATGGGTGTACGTGAAATTGGCAGGGGATTTCGCCTCGATGACGAACCTGCCCAAAGAGCTACGCCGGCAATTGGCCGAGACATTTTCCCTGGCGCCGCTCCACCTCCTCACGGAGGCCGTCTCCACCGACAAGCGCACGCGCAAGGGGCTTTTCCGCCTCCGGGGGAACGAGACCGTGGAAACGGTACTCATGTTCTACGACAAGCGCCGCACGCTCTGCATCTCCAGCCAGGTCGGATGTGGAATGGGATGCCCCTTCTGCGCCACGGGCCTGAGCGGCTTCCGTCGCAACCTGAGCACGGGGGAAATCGTGGGCCAGGTTCTCTATTACGCCCGATGGCTTGCCGACCCTCTGGCAGGAGGGGAGGAGGCTGCCCCCGTCCCCCGACCCACCCGGGTGACCAATGTGGTCTTCATGGGCATGGGGGAGCCGATGGCCAACTACGACCGGGGGTGGAAAGCCATCCGCATCCTCACGGACAAACGGGGCTTCAACCTGGGCGCACGTCGTATTACCGTGAGCACCGTGGGCCTCGTCCCCGGAATCCTGCGGATGGCCGAGGAGGACTTGCAGGTCAAATTGGCCGTCTCCCTCCACGCGGCAGAGGACGAGCTGCGGAATTGGCTTGTCCCCATTAACCGGCGTTACCCCCTGGCCGAACTGATGGACGCGGTGCGGACGTACATCCGGCGGACGGGGCGCCGTGTGACCTTTGAGTACGCGCTCATGCGGGACATCAACGACCGTCCGGAGCACGCTCGGGCCCTCATCCGGCGCTTGAAAGGGGTTCTGGCGCACGTCAACCTCATCCCGCTGAACCCCGTCGAGGGCTCACCGTTTCAACCGAGCACCCGACGGACCACCGTCCGTTTTGCCCGCATGCTGGAGGACGCGGGCATTCCTGTCACCGTGCGTTTGCGTCGCGGGCTGGACATCAACGCGGGATGCGGCCAACTCCGACGTCACGTTCTTCAGGGAGGACAAGAGGGGGAAAAGAGAGAGGGAGAAATCACCGGGGTAAGGGGGTGACGAGACACGGAGGGATGTTCTCCGCACCCCCTTACCCCATCCTTGGCGGCGTTACACCGTCCGGCTCAACGTGCGCAGACAGCGAGTACACACCCGGATGCGCTGCTTACGACCGTTGCGATAAATGGTCACCTTCTGCACGTTCACGTTCCACCGTCGCTTGGTCGCGCGCATCGAGTGACTGCGATTATGGCCGAATTGAGGTCCCCGTCCGCATATGCTACACTTAGCCATCCTTCTCCTCTCCCTGATAAAAGATGCCACCCGCAAGCGGGTCGTTCTCCACGTTGATCCGGAATTCGGTCCCGTACGCTGTCCGGCACCGTCTCCGGCACATTCGCAATTGGGGATATTACCTTACCCCTTCCCCCTTTGGCAAATTTGGAGAGGCGGTTGTAAATGACTAAGATTCCTGTGGAGACCCAGCGGAGGAGGTCCATATGAAGACACGAGAGGATACCGGGACGATACAAATATCCCCCGACGCGGTCGCGCATGTGGCGCGGGACGCGGCCCTCCAATCCTACGGCGTCGTAGGGTTGAGCCCGCGAAACGTGTGGGAACGCTTATGCGGGCTCCTGCGCGGGGACACATATCCCCAGGGCGTCCGTGTCCGCATCCGTGAAGGACAAATTACTGTCGATCTCTACATTATCGTACAATACGGCACCCGTATTTCCGAGGTCGCTCAAGGGGTCATGAGCCAGGTAAAGTACGCCATCGAACAAACACTGGGCATACCGGTCGCAGCCATCAACGTCCACGTCAAGGGGCTCCGCATCAACCACGACCACCAGGAGGAGGAATAAAGGCGTGAGTCAGGAGATCATTCACCGCATTCCAAACCGCTACCCTCCCGGTACACCCGTTGAACGCCTGGACGGACAGGACATCCGCGCGCTGTTCTACGCGGCCTACGCCTGGTTGGAACGCCATTACGAGACCGTCAACCGCATGAACGTCTTCCCCGTGCCCGACGGGGATACGGGGACGAACATGCTCCTCACCGTCAAGCGAGCGTGGGAGGAGATCGAGGATGACCCCGACGAACACGTGGGCCACATCGTCGGCAAAATAGCCCACGGGGCCCTGATGGGCGCGCGGGGGAACTCCGGCGTCATCCTCTCCCAGGTCTTCCGGGGCATGGCCCGACGTCTGGAACAGGAAGCCACCATCGGAAGTCAGGAGCTGGCCGAAAGTTTGCAGGAGGGGAGTAAAACCGCCTACCGGGGGGTAGGCAAACCGGTCGAGGGGACCATCCTTACCGTCGTGCGGGAAACGGCCGAAGCCGCGCTCGCGGCCGCCCGCCTGAAGAAGGACCTGCGCTTCCTCTTCGAGCACACCCTGCAAGTGGCCTTTCGCGCCCTGGAACGCACCCCGGAGCAGCTCCCCGTGCTGAAGAAAGCCGGCGTCGTCGACTCGGGGGCCCTGGGGTTCTGCTACCTCTGGGAGGGCATGACCCGGCACCTGCGCGGGGAGATCATCGAGCGCACCGAGGGAGAACTCCGGGAAGGGGAAGCCGACCTCAGCGAACTTCCCGACGAATGGGGCTATGACATCCAATTCCTCCTCTACGCGGACCACGTGAGCGAGGAACACGTGAGGGAACAACTGGAAGCCCTGGGCGGGGAAAGCATCGTCGTCGGCAAAATAGGGGACGTCATCAAGGTACACGTGCACGCGCCGGACCCGGGCCCCTTCCTCTCCTATGGGGCCTCCCTGGGGGAACTGGACGACATCGTGGTCGAGAACATGACCTTGCAGACCCTCCGGCGCAAGGGGAAATTCCGGCCGGCGGCAAGGATAGCCTCGACCGCGTCATCCATCTCCTCCATCGTCCCTGAAGACCCACCCATCAACCTCCTCGCCGACGAAGAGCTACAAAACCGGGTGGCCGTTGTCGCCGTCTCCCCGGGCGAGGGCTTCCACCGCGTCTTTCAGAGTTTGGGGGTGGACCGAATCGTCAACGGGGGACAAACCATGAATCCCAGCACGGCGGACCTCCTGGAGGCCGTCGAAAACGTCCCCCAGGAGGAGGTCATCATCCTCCCCAACAACAAGAACGTCATCCTGGCGGCGGAACAGGCCGCGGCCATGAGCAAAAAGCGGGTTCACGTCATCCCCACACGAACCGTGCCCCAGGGAATTGCGGCCATGCTCGCCTTCGACCCCGAAGGGGACGCGGATCAAAACGTCGAGGCCATGAAAGGGGCCATGGAGAACGTGCGCACCGGGAGCGTCACCGTCGCGGTCAACGACGCGGAATTCGACCACATCCGCGTGCGTCGGGGGGATGTCATCGGACTGGCCGACGGAAAACTCATCACCAAGGGCAACCGTATTCCTGAAGTGGTCCTCGATCTCCTCAAACGCATGAAAGCCGAGGAATTCGAAATCATTACCCTGTACTACGGCGACGGTATCAAGGAAGAGGAAGCTCAGAACCTGGCTCAAGAGGTGCAAAACACCTTCCCGGAACAGGAGATCGAGGTCATTTACGGAGGACAACCCCATTATCCCTACATCATCTCCCTGGAATGAGGAACGGGGACAAATCATCAGCCGAGGCGTGCGATGACCGCTCAATTTCACATTGTCACAGATAGTGCAGCCTACTTGCCGAAGAAATTCTTGCAGACGCATCCCATCGACGTCATCCCCATGACCGTCGAACTGGAGGGGAAACGGTATCGGGAGGGGGTGGACATCAACCACGTGGAGTTCCTGCGCAAACTTCAACGGTCCAAGGAGCGGCCCAAGATCATTGCCCCCTCCGTGCGGGATTGGATTCGCCTGTACCAGAAGCTGGTACGCACGTATCCCTACATCCTCGTTCTCGTCCACTCTTCACGCCTGAGCGAGGCGTACGCCCACGCGCGGGCCGCGGTCAACGAAGTCTTCGGTCGGGCCCGCTTCTGGGTCGTGGACACGCAGACCATCGGCTTCGGCCAGGGGGTCCTCGTGCGACACGCGATGCAGGCCATCGAGGAGGGACTGGAACCGCCCGAGGTGGTACGGCGGGTGCGGGCGATGATCCCCCACATTTACGCCCAGATCCTCATGGACCGTCTCGATTACCTGGAGGCCTACGGACGTGTGGGCCCGGCGCAAGCGCTCCTCGGCACCATGCTCAACATCAAGCCGATCCTGACCATGGAAGACGGCGAGCTCATCCCCGTGGAAAAGGTCCTGAAATGGGAGCAAGGGGTGGACAAGCTCTTCGACTTCGTCGTCGAATTCCTGAACATCGAAGAGCTCGCGGTCATCCAGTACGGCATGGATGACCTCACGGCCGCCCTGTTAGAACGGCTGGAAACGACGTTCGAGGGGAAGGAATTTCCCATCCTTCCCTATAGCCCCACCCTCGCAGCCCATATCGGCCCCAAGGCATTGGGCGTCATGGTCTACGAGGGACTGGAAGCATATAAGGTCATCTGAGGAGAATATGAGCACATCGGTCGATCCGTATGTCAAGCTGGTCAAGATCCTAAAACTGGAACAACAACAGGGGTATCAGGATCGGGCGGTCATCGGGGGCATGGCTCGGTTTGCCGCCGAATGGGAAAAGGAGGCCCAGGCCCTGGCGCGCAACAGCCAGCAGGCCGCGCTGGCCCGGGACATCACCGCGCTCCTCATCGGCTACACGGCCATCCCCGACGCGGAGACCCGCAAAGCCGTCATCGACGAAATCTTCAAACGCCTGCGGGATACCGTGCCCGAGGCCCTGGAACAGGCGGAAACCCGACGGCCCCGCGGGGGCAAGCCTTCCCCACCC
>WGAA01000231.1 GCA_015489285.1 Anaerolineae bacterium
CTGAGGGCTCCACGCCGAACTCCTCCCGCAAGAGGACGCGGAGGGCTTCGTACTGGCGCAGGGCATCCAGCGGACGGTTCTGGAGCAGGTAAAGGTGGATGAGCTCCTTGTGTCCCCCCTCGCGAAGGGGCTCTTCCCGGATGGCCTCACGCGCGTAATGGAGCGCGCGCTCGTATTCCCCCAGGCGCTTGTAGTGGTGGATGAGACGCTCTAATAAGGTGAGGTAAATCCCCCGCAGGCGCTCCCGCTCCACGACGGCCCAATCCTCGTAGCATTCCGGCCAGAAATCCCCCTGGTACAGGTCGACCGCTCGGATCCAGTCCTCGACCCGTTCGCTGCTGCTCCCCCGAAGAAAGGCGACAACGTCCACCCACACCCCTTCCCCCAGCCGGAGGATTTCGTGGTCGCCGATGACGGCCTCGGGCCCCAGGCTCTTGCGCACGCGCCACAGGGCCTGGTTCAGTGCCCGACGGGCTCGCGATTCCGGCATGTCCGGGAAGAGTAGTCCCGCCAGGGTTCCGCGATGAACCGGGGTGTATTCTCGGGTGGCGAGGACGGCCAGAAGACGACGGCCGTGAAGGGTGGGGATCCTCTGTTCCTCCGGAGGATCCCCACGGAGCAGACGAAACCGGCCGAAAAGGTACAAGTGGAACTTAATGCCCACCGTCCTCCTTCTCTCTCTGCTGATAGGGGGCGACCTGCGCGGCCACATGGGGCGGAACGCGGCCGACAATCCATGTACCCTTGCTCGTGTACCGTTCGTCTTCGACGATCCCGCTGCGGTGGAACAGGGCCACGAGGTCGGCCTTGTCGTAGGGGATGAGCACGTGCACGGGGATGAGGCGCGCCTGGAGCGTTTCCTCGATCCGGCTGAGGAGCTCTTCCAGCCCCCATCCCTTGAGCGCGGAGATGGGGACGCCTTCGGGGAAGTAGGCAAGGCGCTTTTCCAGCTCTTCGGGGGGAAGGGCGTCGATCTTGTTCAAGGCCATGACGACGGGGATGTCCGCGGCCCCCAGGTCTTTGAGGACGCGTTCGACGGTGTCCACTTGATTGAGGAATGCGGAGTGAGTGATATCCACCACGTGGACGAGGACGTCCGCGTCCAGGATTTCTTCCAGGGTGGCCCGGAAGGCGGCAACCAATTGCGTGGGGAGTTTCTGGATGAAACCGACCGTGTCGCTGATGAGGATTTCCTGGCCGCCGGGGAGGACGACCCGTCGGGTCGTGGGGTCCAGCGTGGCGAAGAGTTTGTCGTCCGCGTAGACTTGAGCTCGCGTCAGCGCGTTCAGCAGGGTGGATTTCCCCGCGTTGGTGTACCCCACAAGGGAGACGACGGGGATTTCGGCTTCCTGCCGTCGCTTGCGGTAGCGGGCCCGGTGGGCACGCACTTCTTCCAGCTCCCGGCGGAGCTGCGCGATGCGCTTCTTTATCTCCCGGCGGTCTACTTCCAACTGGGTCTCCCCGGGGCCGCGAAGCCCCACGCCGCCGATTCCCCCTCGACCTGCCGCACCGCCGGCCTGACGGGCAAGGTGCGTCCAGGCGCGTGTCAGGCGGGGGAGGCGGTAGATGTACTGGGCCAATTCCACCTGGAGAACCCCCTCCTTGGTCTGCGCACGCTGGGCGAAAATGTCCAGGATAAGGGCCGTGCGGTCCAGGACCTTGACGTCCTCACCTAGGATCTCCTCCAATTCCCGCTGTTGTCGGGGGGAGAGTTCCTCGTCGAAGATGACCACATTGGCGTTCGTGGCTTCCACAAGCGCTTTGAGCTCCTCCAGCTTCCCTTTGCCGATCAACGTGGCCGGATGAGGGCGATCCAGGCGTTGAGTTATCGTCCCCACGACTTCGAGCCCCGCGGTCTCGGCCAGCCTGGCCAGCTCTGCCAGGCTTTCCTCCATGGTAAAGGGGGAGCGTTTTCGGCGCGAGCGGATGTCCACGCCGACGAGAACGGCCCGCTCCTGCGGTGCTTCTGTGGGGAGGAGTCGTTTTCGTTCCGTCATACGGTTACACCTTTTCCAGCGCGTGTTCCAGGTCCGCGATGATATCCTCCACGTTTTCGATTCCAACGGAGAGGCGCACCAACCCATCCGTAATTCCCACCCGCGCCCGCTCTTCCGGCGGGACGCCGATGTGGGTCATGCTGGCCGGGTGTTGGATGAGCGTGTCCACGTTGCCCAAGCTCACGGCCAGGGTGGCCAGGCGAACGTTTTCCATCATGGTGACGCCGGCTTCGTATCCCCCGACCAATTCGAAGGAGATCATGCCCCCATATCCGTTGAACATCTGCCGACGCGCGATGTCGTGCTCCGGGTGGGTCGCCAGGCCCGGGTAGTGGACTCGGGAGACTTTGGGGTGGGCGTCTAACCAGCGGGCGATGAGCATGGCGTTTTCGGCGTGGCGCTGCATGCGCAGCTCAAAGGTTTTCAGCCCCAGGTGGGCCAACCAGGCGTCGAAGGGGCTGGGTGTCGGTCCCAGAATGCGGCTCATGTGTGCCACGCTACGCTCTTTCCCCAACATGTACTCCCGGTTCGTGCTGATGACGGCCCCGCCGATCAGGACGCCGTGTCCGGTCAAGTACTTGGTGGTGGAGTGGATGACGACGTCGCAACCGAGGGTCAAGGGCCGCTGATGGTAAGGGGTGGCGAAGGTGTTGTCCACGAGCACGAGCGCCTCGTACTCGTGAGCGGTACGGGCTACGGCCTCCAGGTCCACAACGCGCATGGTCGGATTGGTAGGGGTTTCCGTGTAGGCCAGAACGGCCGTCGGGTGTGCCTCAAAGGCCTGGGCCCACCCCTCCGCCGAAAGGTCATCCAGCCAGACGACCTGAATGCCGAAGCGGGGGGCGACTTCGTTGAAGAACCGGTACGCGTTGCCGTAGAGGTGGCGTTGGGTGATGACCGTGTCCCCGGCTCCGGCCCGAGCCAGGACGGCGCTGCTGATGGCAGCCATCCCGGAGGCGAACAATCGCCCGTACACCAAGTCCTCCGGCGCGGTCTCGGGATGGTCGCGAATGATGTCCAGGCCTTCCAGGTACGCGTACTTTTGTGCGACCTGGTCGGCGTTGGGATTGGCCGCGCGGGTGTAGAGGTATCCCGGCATGTCACCACGGAACACCGCCTGGGCTGTGGCCGCATCGGGAAAGCCAAAGGTCGACGTCTGGAAGATGGGCATGATATGGGCGTGATAGGGGTGATCCCCCTCCAGGTAATGGGTGACGATGGTGCTGAGACCGGCATCTGGCGGCAATCGTTTCATGGGTCACTCCTCTTCTTTGAAGTGGCGGGGCCACATCACTGCTCCCCATGTCATTGTAGCACAGGGGAAAAGGGGGGAGAAGTCCCGAATCGGGATTCTGGGCTTGGTTTACCGTGTCGAGAGTGTTCAGAGACTTGCGTTCCGCCAGACTTCCGAAATCTCACAGATTTCGGAAGTCTGGATCGTCATGCGTCAGGTGCTAAGGGGAAGTTGGCACTGCAGGCGCATCTTGGCCTGACGACGTAATGCGTGATGCGTAATGCGTAACTTGGAGACAAGCTTGGCTTTGTGGCGATAACCTCGTGCCCACGCCATCCGGTTACTCGTTACTCGTCACTCGTTAGCTATAGGCCGCAGGCCTTCGCTAGGATGAGCCGGGCGGTTTAGCGCCCGGCGTTACGCCGAGAGAATTCCAAGTTTCCGAACGCTTTCCGTGTCTTTTATGCCGAGACCCGGCCCTGTGTTACAATGAGATCACTTGTACGGCACGGTTGGCCCGGACTTCCGGAGTCTGGAGTCTTCGCGCCGGGCAGTTACTCGTTAGCCATGGGCCGGGCGGTTTAGCGCCCGGCGTTACTCAGGCCGTAATAGCTGTCGGTTCCAACTTCCGGATGTGGAGGACGAAAGATGCAAAACGAGATCCATTGGGACAAAGTCCTGTTGACCGTCGTTCTGGTCATTGCCATTGCCCTGACGTCGGCCGGTATTGGCGCTGCGTTGGGATACTATACAGGTCGACTCACGGCCCCTTCCCACGTCATCCCCGAGAATTCCGGACAAACGGGGGGCAAGACCACTCAGGCGACCCCGGAGGCCCCCGCGGGCGCGCCGGACAATTTCGACGTCTTCTGGGAAGCATATCACATCCTGGAAGAACACTTTTACGGCGACGTGCCTCAGGGCCCCGACGTGACGTACGCGGCCATCCGGGGGCTCTTGCAGGCCCTCCACGACCCCTTCACCTCCTTCCTCGACCCCAAACTGGCCAAACTCATGTCCGAGGACATGAGCGGGACCTTCGAGGGGATCGGGGCTCAGGTCAAACAGGCGGAGAACGGGGGGGTGCTCATTGTGCACGTCTTCCCCGGTTCCCCCGCGGAGAAGGCGGGTATCAAGGACGGGGACATCATCATCAAGGTGGACGGTGAGGACATCACCCACCTGACGCTCATGGAGCAGATCATGAAGATTCGCGGTCCCGCGGGCAGTAAGGTGGTCCTTACCATCTTGCGGGAGGGAGAACGGGATCCGCTGGACATCACGGTCGTGCGGGGTAAAATCGAAATTCCGGTGGTCGAGTACCGCATGGAGGGGGACATCGCGTATGTGAAGTTCAGCGAGTTCAACGCCATCGGGGTGAAGAAGGTCAAGGCGGCCATCCTTGAATTGAAGAAGAACCATCCGAAGGGGCTGATTTTCGACCTGCGCAATAACCCGGGCGGATATTTGCACGTGGCCATCGGGGTGGCTTCCCAGTTCCTCCCCCGTGGGAAGGTGGTTCTCATCGAGAAGTGGAAGGATGGCCGTGAGGAGGTGTACAAGAGCGAAGGGGGCGGGGTTGCAAAGGACATCCCGCTGGTGGTGCTGGTCAACCGGGGCAGCGCCAGTGCTTCGGAGATTGTGGCCGGGGCGTTGCAGGATCACGGGCGGGCCGTGCTGATCGGGGAACGGACTTTCGGTAAGGGCTCGGTACAGCAGCCGTTCGAGCTGAGCGACGGCTCCGAGTTACGGGTGACCATCGCGCACTGGCTTACCCCTAAAGGCCGGGAGATCCACATGAAGGGCATCGAGCCGGATATCCCCGTGGAGGTGCCGACGAAGGCCGAGGAAGGGGGGAAGGATCCGGTGCTCGAGCGGGCCCTGGAATATTTCCGGACCGGGAAGTGAGATGGCGGATAAGATTCGAGTTGTAGCGACGAACCGGAAGGCGCGTCACGATTACGAGATCCTGGAGACGTATGAGGCGGGGATCGCCCTGACCGGCACGGAGATCAAATCCGTGCGGGAGGGACGCGTCAACCTGCAAGACGGCTTTGTGCTCATCAAGGACGGGGAGGCGTGGCTCATGAACGTGCACATCTCCCCTTACCATCACGGCTCCCTGCACAATCATGAGCCGCGACGACCGCGCAAGTTGCTCCTGCACAAGTGGGAGATTAACCGGCTGGCCGGACGGGTGAAGGAGAAAGGGTGGACGATCATCCCCTTGCGCATGTACCTGAAGAACGGGTGGGCGAAGGTAGAGATCGGGTTGGCGCGGGGCAAGAAGTTGTACGATAAACGGCGCGATATTGCCAAACGGGAGTTCGAACGGGAGAAGGAACGGTACCTGAAGCGCCGGGGCGTCAAGGTGTAAAACTCCTCTTGCGGGGAAAACCACCCCCTGGGAGGGCACGTATTATACAGACGGACATGACGTAATGCGTGATTCGTGATGCGTAACGTCACTCGTCATCCGTCATGCGCCAGGCGCCGAGGAGAAAGTCGGCACAGCAGGCGCAACGACGTAATACGTGATGCGTGATGCGTGATTTGCACTTCAGACTTCCGAAGTCTCGCAGACTTCGGAAGTCTGGGGGGGGCACGCCAGCCGATTACTCGTTACTCGTCACTCGTTAGCCAAGGCCGTAGGCTTTCGGGCGCTTCATTTGCCCGAAAGGTGCCTCCTGTGTACAATAGTAAAGCAGAATGAGGGGATGACTGGATTCGACGGGGGAGGCTGTCGTAGGGCTGCAGGCCGGGGAGCCTGTACCCCGTGACCAACAGGCACCACCAAAAAGTGCCAAGGCTAACGTAGCCTTCGCCTTTGCTCGTCCCGCGGCTCAACCCGTCGCGGTGGCCGCGTAAGACGGGTAAAGGCACCAGGTCTCCAAGAGATGGGGACCCGGCCCCTCGAGGGTTCCCCCATGGCCCTTGGGGTGTGCCGTCATAGACATGGGGTGCCGTTGGGCCGACGCCGCTAGGCCCAACGAAAGACGACAGCGGCTTTGCCCGGATGGACCCTGCCGCTGGGGCGCCACCGGGTGAGCGACAAAACAGCGGCTAAGCCTGTAGATGCTCTGCGGCGAATCCCCCGGACCCGGGTTCGACTCCCGGCATCTCCACCTTCCGGTCCGGGGATGGGGACTCCTCCATCCCCGGACTTTTCATACCCACCGACAGAGGAGGACACCATGGACCTGGGATTGCAGGGAAAAGTGGCCGCGGTCGCTGCTGCGAGCAGCGGCCTGGGGAAAGCCTCGGCCCTGGAGCTGGCCCGTGAAGGCGCCCATGTGGCCATATGCGGCCGTAACGAAGCCCGCCTCTCCCAAGCCGCCGAGGAGATCCGTGCCCTCACCGGTGCGGACGTGCTCGCCGTGGTGGCCGACGTTACCCGACGGGAGGATGTGGAGCGCTTCATCCGGGAAACGGTCAACCGCTGGGGACGCCTGGACATCGTGGTGACGAACGCGGGTGGGCCTCCCGCCGGTGTGTTCGAGGATTTCGACGAGGAGGATTGGCTGGCCGCGTTCAACCTGAACTTCCTCAGCACCCAACGTCTCATTAAGGTCGCTTTACCCCACCTGAAAGCCTCGGGTCAGGGGCGGATCATCGCCATCAC